>DASQJI010000045.1:0-3214 GCA_035631175.1 Parafilimonas sp. | reverse complement strand
GACTCCAGGACGGGTTATGTGATCGACCTCAAATTACTAAGCGACCTCATCAAAACAGAGGTCTTAAAAAAATTCGATCACAAAAATCTTAACCTGGACACAGAAGAGTTCAAGCAACTAAATCCAACCGCGGAGAATATCGCAATAGCCATCTATCATATCTTGAGGCCGAAGCTAGGCAACCATCTTGACCTGCAGGTGCGTTTATATGAAACAGAACGAAATTTCGTCGAATATCCTGTATAACGGGGCCGCTAAAAAAAACATGCAATTTTGAAAACAGAAAATTTTATGGCATACACTAAGAAAGAAATTTACGCGCCTGATCGCCTGGAAAGCCTGAAAGAAAGTTACAGAGCCACTATCGAATTGCTTGGAGAGGATACACAACGGGAAGGACTTTTGAAAACACCCGAGCGTATTGCGAAAGCTATGCTGTTTAACACACAGGGCTATGGCCAGGATGCAGTCGCTATCCTCAACTCGGCAAAATTCAGGGAAGACGTGAGCGAGATGATCGTTGTAAAGGACATAGAACTATATAGTATGTGCGAGCATCATATGCTGCCATTTTTTGGCAAAGCACACATTGCATACATCCCGAGTTGCTGGATCACCGGGCTCAGCAAGATAGCACGTGTGGTAGATGTCTTTTCACGCAGGCTGCAGGTCCAGGAAAGATTAACGACGCAAATATTGGGAGCGATTAAAGAAGCACTCGATCCCATCGGCGTTGCCGTCGTGATCGAGGCAAAACACCTTTGCATGATGATGCGCGGCGTGCAAAAACAAAATTCGGTAACCACAACTTCTGCTTTCTCCGGCGAATTTGAAAAGGTGCCTACACGTAGTGAGTTTTTGAAGTTGATAAGTGCGGATTTGAGTTAATTAGTTTATTAATTTATTGGGCTATTTGGGTCGTTCCGAATAACCGAGTAGCCCAATAACCCTATATCCCAGTAGCCCAATCACCAAATAACCCCACCGCATCACGACAAAATTTTAAAATCATTCAGCTTATTTATTTCCACTATCGTTGTTGTATCGTCTGCATTTTCATGATACATCCTTTCAAATTTTGCGTTAAACACTATCTCGTTAAAACGATATGATGTTCTTTGTAACACCGTGTTGGAAAAAACATCATCGAATCCCCTAACCAAAACATAGACTTCTGCATCCAAGACCTTGAGGTCGTCGGAATCAAAACCAAACAATGGGCTCTCTTCATCTATCGGGTGAACTACGGTCCAATTCATCGAAAGGCTGTCCACACGACTCCTTTCTAGTGGAAGTTGAAAAAATTTGAAAACAGCCTTTCCGTCGTGTTCCGTTAATCCCAACGTTACTTTCACTTCAACGTCGGTGAGCGTGTGATTTTCTTTGTATGACACAAAGCGGAACATCAGTGCTGTTTTATCCTGGTACGGTCCCACCAACGCTTTTTCGCTAAACTTTAAGTAGGCCCGTGGCCGCGAAAACCGCCCGTAAAGTACACCAGTTATGAGTGCAAATGAAGACAACCCGGCCAGCGCTTCGACAGACGCAATAAATCCTCCGAGATGCCCGACAGGATTTATTCTTCCATACCCTACTGTCGTAAAAGTTTGAGCGCTGAAAAAGAAAAGTTCAAACGCCCGGTCTGTACTACTCTCGGCTATGACGCCGGTAAATTCACGCGGGTCCATGAGCAGATAAACAATGGTGAAGAAAACATTTACCACGAAAAAAAAGCTTAGCAGCGCGAGCGTGAATTCCCACGCAGGCATCATAAGCAATTTATAATAGGGACTGAACCTTTCGTGAAGAGGTGTGCCCGTTTTCACTACATTGAAACTCCCATCTTTATTGATAAAGCGGCCCCCTTGTGCGTCTGGACTCACGCCAAATCCCGTATCCGCATTGGGCTTAAAAACCGGGCTTACTTTTTTAGTTGTCGCCATAAAAAAAATTTATGCAGAAGAAACCAGTTGCTGTTTTTTAGATGAATTTAATTTTTGCTCAAGCACTAAGATGCCAATCGCGGCAGCAACGCACACCGACGAAAGCGTCCACCACAAAGTACTAAAACCCGCGTGTGCGGCGATGCGACTGCCGGATAACGGTCCAACGATCTGCGCAACGCTCCACGACATCGCGTATAAGGCAGCATACTCACCGCGGTTATGAGCGGAACTGCGTTCGATCCAAAATGAATTCATGAAAGGCATCGACAACATTTCTCCGATCGTGATAAGCACAATTGACAAAACGGCGGTTTGCCAGCCCGGAGGCAAAATATTCAGACAGGCGAATGCGAGCGCAGCAACCAGGTAGCCGCTGCGTATAAAAAATGTATTCAGTTTTTTTCTTTCAATTGAATAGACAACGATCATTTCTACAACGACGATGATGATCCCGTTTAATGCCATGAGCAATCCGATGAAAGCTTCATTAAAATGCCATTCGGTTTTGAAGAACACCGGTTGTATTGTAAACAACTGGAAGAAACAAGAAGCAAACAGAAATGCAAGGATCACAAAGGCAACATAGAAAGCGTCTGAATAAGCTCTTTTTTTTCGATGGATCACCTCTTCGCCGATATTTCTTTTGCGAGCCCCGTAGGGCAAAAGTTTGAGAAGCAGCAATGCTGCCACGATGTTTGTACATCCGTCAACCCAAAACAGCAGATGATAATTTATCGAAGCCAGTAAACCACCGAGACCTCCGCCAACAGCCCAGCCGAGATTGATAGAAAGCCTGTTCAAAGAATAAGAACGCGTCCGGTTTTCCGGCGCGCTGTAATACGCGATCGCTGCTGCGTTTGCCGGGCGAAAAGATTCATTGCATACGCTTAAGATAAATGTACCAATGCACAGCGATACGAATGATTCAAGAAATCCAACCGTGATGAACATGATCCCGCCAAGCAATAGCGACGCCAGTTGCTGCGTGTAAAAGCCAGCCTTATCGGTGATCTTGCCGCCGATATATGCGCCTACGATCGCGCCTCCTCCAAACAAACCCATAACCGTTCCCGCTTGTGGCAGCGTGAAGTGTAGTTTCTGCGTGCAATACATCGTCATGAACGGGATCACCATCGTCCCGCTCCTGTTTACTAGCATCACCAATGAAAGGAACCAGGTGTTTCTCGAAAGGCCTTTGAATGCATTTCTATATAAAGATGTTGTCGCAGAAAGCATGTTGCGAAAATACGTAATCGAAAACATGGAGT
>DASQJI010000044.1:0-3124 GCA_035631175.1 Parafilimonas sp. | reverse complement strand
CTTTCCGACGAAGCGATCCGAACCGCAAAACAATTAAGCGCGGAGCTGAATATTCCCGCTGAATTTATTTGTTCCAACGTATATGATACATTAGATCACATCCGCGAGCCATACGATATTGTTTTTACCTCGTACGGTGTGATCGGATGGTTGCCGGATCTGAACAAATGGGCAGACATTATTAGCAAAGCGCTAAAACCGGGAGGCATATTTTTTCTCGCAGAATTTCACCCGGTGCTTTGGATGTTCGATGATGATTTTGAATACATCAAGTATGCTTATCATAATGAAAGAGTGATCGCTGAAACACAAACCGGCACTTATGCTGACAGAAGTGCTGACATAACTTATGAGGAATATTCATGGAACCACAGCTTAAGCGAAGTCATGACCGCTTTGATCGAACACGGTTTATTTATCGCGGAATTTAGAGAGCTCAATTACAGTTATTACAACTGTTTCAAGAAAACAATTCGCGGAGAAAATGGCTACTGGTGTATCAAAGGTTTGGAAAATAAGATCCCAATGATGTATGCAATAAAAGCCTGCAAGACTTGAGTAAAGGAGTCGATCGGGCATTTTTCAAATTGCGAGATTTTCAATTCGCACATTAGATTTATCTTTCGCAACTGAATTCAGATTATGGCAGTGTTTGAAGTCATCGGCGGAAAAAGATTAAAGGGCGAGATAACGCCGCAGGGTGCAAAAAACGAAGCACTGCAGATAATCTCCGCTGTTCTACTCACGGCCGACAAAGTGACCGTCAAAAATATTCCCGACATCCTTGACGTAAATCTTCTTATTGAATTACTAACGCTGCTGAACGTAAAGGTGGAACGTGTTGGAAAAGATGAATGCACTTTTCAGGCCGATGACGTTGATGTTGACTACCTCGCTTCGGAGGATTTTCGGCAAAAAAGCAGCCGCATGCGTGGCGCGGTCATGCTGGCAGGCCCTATGCTGGCGCGATTTAAAAAAGCGTATATACCGAAACCAGGTGGCGACAAGATCGGTCGCCGAAGGCTCGACACACATATTATTGGATTCGAAAAACTAGGTGCCAAATTCGAGCACGATGACAACGAAAATGTTTTCTTCCTCAAATCAACGGAACTCACCGGCACGTATATGCTGCTGGACGAACCGTCGGTAACCGGCACAGCCAATATTTTAATGGCGGCGGTAATGGCACAGGGCCACACTACA
The DNA here is from genome assembly GCA_035631175.1 of Parafilimonas sp. GTDB lineage: Bacteria > Bacteroidota > Bacteroidia > Chitinophagales > Chitinophagaceae > Parafilimonas. The sequence continues at coordinate 1,918 of DASQJI010000044.1, read as the reverse complement.
ATTTATAATGCCGCTTGTGAGCCGTACCTGCAACAGCTTTGCCGCATGTTGAACAGCATGGGCGCAAAGGTCAGCGGAATAGGAAGTAACTTGCTCACCATCGAAGGCGTTGATGAATTGCATGGTACAGAGCATACGATGTTACCTGATATGATCGAGGTCGGTAGCTTCATCGGTCTCGCCGCAATGACGCGGAGCGAGATAACCATCAAGAATGCGGGCATTCAACACCTCGGCATAATCCCGGATAAATTCCGTCAGCTCGGAATAAAGATGGAATATATTGACGATGATATTCATATACCGGCGCAGGAAACGTATGAAGTGCAACGTTATTTCGACGGCAGCACGGTTACAATTTCAGATCATCCATGGCCCGGGTTTACGCCGGACCTGCTTAGTATAATTTTGGTTACTGCTATCCAGGGAAGGGGCAGCGTGCTCATCCATCAAAAAATGTTTGAGAGCCGCCTGTTCTTTGTTGACAAACTCATCGAGATGGGCGCGCAGATCATCTTATGCGATCCGCATCGTGCCGTAGTTGTTGGCCTGGAACGTAAGCAAAAGTTGCGTGGAGTCATCATGGCAAGCCCCGACATTCGCGCAGGAGTTGCTTTGCTTTTTGCTGCATTGAGCGCGGAAGGCAAAAGCATCATTCAAAATATTGACCAGATCTATCGCGGCTATCAGCACATCGATGAAAGACTTCAGAGCCTTGGAGCTGCGATAAGAAAGCTTGAATAATTTTAAGGGTCGGCAAATGTCCGTGTTTGAAAAAGCGTTTATAATCTCTCTGTTAAAAAACCAAACTACTGCCATGAACTCAATCCAAAAGATCCTCCTTTCCGTCAGTACGATAATACTTTGCTGCGAGGTTGCCGCCCAAACTCGGTTTTGGGCGAACCCATATTTCGCGCCGGGCGTTTCCTTCACATCGGCTGCTATTAAAATAAATGGTGTGCCGTCCACGTACGACAGCCTTTTAAAAATCGACGACACCTCACTATTAAAAGTTGAAGTCTATGATAAAAAGCTAGCATCCAAAATGCTCGGACAAAATGAAGGCAAAAAGGGAGTTGTACTGGTCACAACCCGCACTCACAAACCCTTTGAATATGTAATTCAGACAACCACCGATTCTGCAAAATATTTTGTCATGAATGGCGATACCATCTTTATGAAGGCTTCAACAAGAGCAAGTATTGGCGGAGACACGACATCCAACACCTGGAATAAATTTCTCGAAAAAAATCTCCAGCCACAGGTCCCCGCCGACAATGGCGCTCCGCCGGGGAGATATTGGACGACTGTGCGCTTCTTTGTAAATACTGACGGTTCGGTTTCAAATCCAACTATAGAAGAAGACCCTGGTTATGGAATAGGGCCTGAAGTGTTGCGGCTAATGTCAAAGTCTCCTGCATGGCAGCCTGCGGTATACAATGGCCGAAATGTAAAAGCGTATCAACAGCAGGTGGTCATCTTCGAGGTGACAGAAATGTAGCAGTGATCATGAAAGATCACTCCACAAAATGCCAGCACACGCCGGCAAGATCAATCATATTTACTTCTTTGCCATAAGGCATTTCAGTCGGCTCCTTTACTCTTATTCCAAATTTTTGTGGCAATTGCTTTTCATTTACTTCGTTCCAGAATTCTTGCGCGTTGCTCACGTTCACGCTGATCATGAAGTTCTCGGCGAAAGGCTTATTATCGAATTTTTGAAGAATGAATTTGCAGCCGTCCCTTTCAAAACCCGTGTAGTCGCCAGCATCCCAGTTGATTTTGAAACCGATGGCTACAAACAGTTGTTTCGACTTTTCGAAATCACCTCCTGATGGAACGAATGGCTGAAGCGCTAGGAATTGCATGACGATTTTTTTTTGTAAAGCTAATTGCCGCTCCCGATTTTGCTTTCGAT
>DASQJI010000043.1:0-11225 GCA_035631175.1 Parafilimonas sp. | reverse complement strand
GAAGAAAAAATACCAGCATTAGAGATCAGCAGATCCAAACCACCAAACTGTTTGATCGTGTTCTCAACTGCATTATTCAATGCTGTTTTATTCCTTACATCACACGTTATTCCAAACACTCCCGGCGTCTGCATCTTCTGAATTGCGGCGTTGATGTCGAGTGCAACAACAACAGCACCTTCTTTTGCAAGTGCAATCGCACATGCTTTGCCGATGCCACTTGCGGCGCCCGTTACCAATGCAATTTTTCCCTGGAAATTTTTTGTTGACGCAGATTTTTTCAACTTCGCCTGTTCGAGCTCCCAATACTCCATTTCGAAAAGATCTTTTTGCGGAAGGGATTGCCAGCCTCCGAGTTTTTCTGCCTGCTGGATCGCTTTGATAGTATGTTCGCTGATATCAGCCACGATCTTCGCTTCCTCCAAACTCTTACCAAATGTAACGACCCCATGCCCGGGCCACACTGCCCATCGCGGGGCAGCATCAAGTTGCGTGAGGTTTCGGTTTGTATGCTTGTTGAAGTATTTTTCGTAATCCTGTGAAAATCGTTCCACCGATTTTTCCGGCTCATCACCTAAAATCATGGCTGTACGTTTCGTGCGAATGATATGATCGGGTGTCATTGGACCTCTCGCGGTAATGGATGAAACATTTTCCAGGTTGCTGAAGCCGATGGATGAAAGTGAATCTTGCAGCAGGGCAATACATCCGTTTCCCATCCTTGATGAAACAGCCTTTCGTAATCTTGCCAGTTTCATCAAATTGGGCTTTTGCTTTTTTTTAGCCACGACAATCGTTGCCTTTTTATTTCGCAGATAGCGTTCGGCCTTACTCACCAGCGTGATCATTTGCTCGTAACTTTCTTTGGCTTCATCATGAAAGGTAAAGATCCCATGGTTCAGAAGAATGATCCCTTTGATTGTTTTCCAGTCAAGCCCTTGCGTGAGTTTATATATTTCTTTAGATAAGATAAATCCCGGCATCACATATGGAACTATCAACACATCGTTGCCATAAATTTCTTCAATCCGTTTTTTTCCGCCCGGTGTATTGGTGATCGTTACTACCGAATCTGCATGCGTGTGATCCACAAACCGGAACGGTATAATGGCATGTAAAATCGCCTCCACAGAAGGAGCAGGTGCATTTGGATTTGTCATTGCAGCACGCTGGTGTTTCACCATATCCGCATCCGAAAGCCGATCGAGTTGAGCCATCTTTAACAACACGCTCATTCGCACAGGCGCGAATCCTTCTTCCCTGATCGTTGCGAGATCCCAACCACTCCCCTTTACGTAAAGCAATTCTTCATTCTCGCCAAACAAGTTGCTTTCGCTTATCTTAACGGATGTATTTCCTCCACCATGTAGCACAAGGTCGGGCTCTGCTCCTAATAATTGCGATGTGTACACTCGCAACTTCAGCAAATCGCCTTTCAGTTGCTCCGCTGCGGCTTCGTTCCATAAACTTTTCATAATCGAGCTAAATGCGATTGAAGAACTTGGTTTTTTTGTTTCACGGCCGAAAGTAGAGAAATTCTTTTACCGCCGTCTTCCTAAGATGCGCACAGAAATGTTGTTTTGAAATACCACGCCATGCTTTATTCACAATCACACGGCCAATCTTTTCCAAGATCGATCACCGTTATTACGGTCAATTCATCGTTGCATTCGGCAACAATGATGCGCAATCGTTGACTGTCGTGACTCATGCCTTCCAGTGCGTAACGTTTATAACATGCGTCGTTATTAAGCTCACTCTTTGAAAAGTTGATGTCTCCTTTTTCGATCATCTCTTTCACCTCGGATTCGTCAACATGCCGGCATTCCATTCTGCACCTTGCATGTTTCGAATAATGAATTGCCTGCGGATCCCGATCAAAATCCTTTGCGGCGTTATTACAGTCAACAAAAGCTAAAAGAATTATTAGCAGTTTGAACAAAGAATTGAGCCGCTCCATCTGTAACAAAAATAAGTGCAAGACCAGTTACATCTCTTCCTTAAATTTATTGCTGCAAAAGATCTGTCATGAGAAAAATTTTATACGTGGTTCTTCTTGCTTTTACAACTGCTACGCTGTTTGCTCAAACCGTAAAACAAGTTCAGCTTACGAAATTCGATATGCAATCGTCGGCAGCGATATCGGACGACGGCACTGTTTTATCAACAACCAATTATCGTTCTAATAATTATTGGTTCCCCGTAAAAGTTCCGTGCACTGTACTGACCGGCTTGGTAGCAAACAAAGTTTATCCTGATCCGTACATTGGGATGAACAACATGCTCATCCCTGATGCGTCTGATTCTTTCAACCATGAATATCATCTCGAAAAGTACAGTTACCTGCCTGGCGAACCGAATCCCTGGAAGAAACCTTATTGGTACCGAACGACATTTTCCGTACCAGCAACAGATAAGGGAAAATTTTTTCAGCTCATCTTTAAAGGCATTAATTACCGCGCAGAAGTTTGGCTGAATGGAAACCGAATCGCCGATTCATCGCAGATGGCAGGAATGTTTGCAGAATATTTTTTGAATGCGACTTCTGCAATAAACGCGGGTGGCGTAAACGTGCTTGCCGTAAAAATTTATCCGCTGGATGAACCCGGTCTACCTGCTCATCCGCAGCTCAATGCGCTCGGAGATTTTTATGCCAACGGAGGACCAACCGGCGACATTGGGAAAAATGTTACTATGCTTTGTTCTGCCGGATGGGATTGGATACCGGAAGTGCACGACCGCAACATTGGTATCTGGCAGCCGGTGTATCTGCGTACAACCGGCCAGGTTATCATTCAGCAGCCTCATATAATAACAGACTTACCCAACCTTCCTGATACAAGCATTGCAAAACTTACTTTGCGATTTACACTTTCAAATCATGCAAATGCAACTTCAAACGGGAAACTGAAACTTATTATTTCGCCTGAAACATTCGAAGGCAAGGCATTCATAATCGAACAAAATGTTTCTGTTGCTGCAAATGACAAGAAAGACATTGAGCTCAATGCTGATAATGTAAAGCAGTTCGTGCTGAACAAACCGCATTTATGGTGGCCAAATAATTATGGCAATCCTGACCTGTACCGGATGCGCATCCAATATATCAACGGGAACGACATCTCTGACGACACTTCCTTTCTATTTGGTATTCGAACCGTGAGTTCAAAAGCGACCACGGTAAATGGCTGGATTCGCAGAGATTTTTACGTGAATGGGAAACGTGTGCACCTGGTCGGCGGTGCATGGGTGCCTGACATGATGTTGAACCGCGACTCAATTCGCAACGATTATGAATTGCATTTATGCAGAAATGCGAATGTGAATCTTGTACGCATTTGGGGCGGCGGCATCGGCGAAACAGATGATTTTTATGATTGTGCAGACCGTTATGGCATGATGGTGTGGCAGGACTTTTGGATAACGGGCGACACGCATGGCGAGTTCAAAGGCTCGGCCGATTATCCTCCGCAAGGCGATGTGTATGTCCGGAATATTGTCAGCACCATATTGCGGATCCGCAACCACGCAAGTTTATTGGTGTGGACCGGAGGCAATGAAGGTCATGCGCGAAAGGAATTGTATGATGCAATGCGGGATAACGTTGCAACGCTTGACGGCACGAGGCCATTTATTCCAAGTTCATCGGGTTTTGCAAAACAACCATCGGGCTGGAAAGGTTCCTGGCCTGATGACATGCCTTCGGGTGTGTACAGTGGCGGTCCGTATTCATGGCAGGATGCGGCGCAGTATTATAAGCTCGCAGATGCGGGTAAAGACTGGGTCTTTAAAGATGAAACGGGGTTGCCGTCGCAACCGCCTTATTCAACACTTCCAAAGATCATTTCCAATCTTGTCCCTGATCCTTCGCTCCCATATCCATTGAATGACACATGGGGATACCATGATGCATGCTCCGGCAATGGACATTACGAGTTATATTATAAAGCGATGAAAGACCGATATGGTGAACCAACAAGTATGAAAAATTTTTGCGACAAAATGCAACTGGTAAACGCTGATGGTTACCGTGGCATATTCGAAGCGGCGGGCCACAAGCTCAACGAGACGGGCGGTGTGATGTTGTGGAAATTGAACGCAGCTTTCCCGAGCGTTGTTTGGCAGGTGTACGACTGGTATCTTCAACCGAATGCCGGTTATTATTTCATGCAAAATGCATGCGAGCCTGTTCACGTTCAATTGAATTTAGATGACTCGATGGTAGCTGTGATAAATCGAACGTATCACCCACAACCAAATCTCTCAGTTCATGTCCAGGTGGTCGATATCAACGGAACCTCTCTTTACAACGAAACAAAAAACGTGAATCTCGATACAACGGCCGTTAAAGAAATATCATCGCTCTCATCGGCACTGGAAAAAGCGGAAGGCATTGTATTTGTCGTTTTGCATTTGAAAGATGCGCACGGTGAAACGATCTCACGAAATACATATTGGATGCAACCCCATCATGATTACAGAATGCTGTCGCAAATGAAGCCTGCTCAATTGTCTGTGAAAGTTCTTCACTCGACGAAAGAAAAAAATAACTATCAATACACGATCGAGCTTACGAACACATCAGGTGCGCTTGCGTTCTTCATCAATCCGCAGTTAATGATAGATGATGAAGAGATCGCCCCTTCCTTTTGGTCGAATAATTATTTTTCCCTTACTGCCAACGAAAGCATAACGATCAATCTGAGTTGCCCGGTTGAAAAACTAAACCACAAACAACCGAAACTGGTAACATCGGGATGGAACGTTGCTGCACAGTCGATAGATTTGAACGGGAATCAATGAGGTTGTTCCCGCACCCGTATCGGCACTAATTGTATGGCCAAGCGTCGAGGCATTTCAACAAACGTTCATTTGCGTATATAAAAAAATTTCTCTTTTTCATCCATTTCGCTTTACTTTTAGAAACCATTGCTCCCGCGAAAATTTCGTGTATGGCCTACGACATAGAAATCATCTTAAATCGCCAGTTGGCCGATTGTCTGTCGATGCCGGTTTTTATAACGGACACGATGGGGAACCTGATTTTTTATAATGAGCCAGCCGAAAAAGTTTTGGGAACCCGTTTTGAAGAAGCCGGTGAAATGAAGGCAGATGAATGGTCGACAATTTTTAAACAGCAGGACGACGACGGAAATTTGCTGGGCGCTGATGAGTTACCCCTGATGCGCACACTGAGGGACCACTACCCATACCACAAGACTTTTTGCATCGTAAGCCTGAAAGGAGAAACCGAAAAGATCTCAGTCACATCATATCCTATTATTGGAAGAACCGGAAAATTCCTGGGAGCTGTTGCGATCTTCTGGAAGGCGAAAGAATTATAACAATTCGATCTCAAAAATAAAAAATGCAAATCATCATCCGAGGGGTTCGCGGCTCAATTCCCACTACCGCGCCTGATGCGTCTCACTACGGCGGCAACACCTCGTGCGTGGTAGTATTGGAAGAAAACTGGATGCTTGTAATGGATGGTGGTTCCGGAATGCAAAGATTCAACCTTACTGACGGTACAAACATTAAGCGAATAGATATCCTGCTAACGCATTTGCACCTGGACCACATCCAGGGCCTCGGATTCTTCAGCCCGCTTTTCGATCCCTCTTTCGAGATACACATTTGGGGGCCAGCCTCCAACACAAGCAGTTTGCGTGCACGCCTTAGCCGGTATCTTTCTCCACCGCTTTTCCCGGTGCTGCTGCGTGATCTCCCCTGCTCATTAACGCTGCACGAAATCGAAAACAGTAAGTTTGGGATCGGACCGTTTCTTGTAGAATCCCGGTATATTATTCATCCCGGACCCACGGTTGGCTTCCGGATCGAAACGCAACGCTCCGTATTCAGTTTTATCCCTGATCATGAACCCGCTCTCGGCCCTTTCAACTCACAGACGGACAAGCAATGGATATCAGGCATTGACCTGGCGTTGAATGCGGATGTGCTGTTGCACGATGCACAATACAGCGCGCTCGAATACCAGAGCAAAATCGGATGGGGCCACAGCAGCATGGACGACGCACTAAAATTTGCAGCCGCTGCCGAAGTGAAGCGTCTTCTTTTATCGCATCACGATCCTGCCCATTCAGACAAAAAACTCAACAAATTGTTTGACAATCTAAAGGAACAGAACAATTATTCTTTTAATTACGAACTCGCAGCAGAAGGTACGCACATCGAGCTTTAATTAAATGTGTGCGTTGAAAATATCATTTCAGCTTTTAATATGTCTACGGATTTGTCGCCTTCAATCTTTTTGGTAAGCAGGTCTTAGTTATCGATTCCTTCCCGCATGCAGCAGGTTCGCCGCAATACATTTATAAAAATCCACGGAAAGCACGTATAACTGATGAGACAGCATTTGCCAGTGCGTCAATTTTTTTCACTTGAGCGACAAGAGGTAAACGCGCAACGAGAAAAAGATCAGGCTGCTGCAGTGTCGACCATTGGAATTCGATTCTTATCCGCCCAAAAAGCGATGATAACGAAAAGCCACATGAGTTGAGCGCCCCATGCAACTATTTTTGTATTAGTAGGCGTAGGACCGAGAATATTCGCGAGATGAGCTGTCACAAGCAGCAAAACAAGCACCCATGTTAAATATTTGCCTGTCTTATTCTTCTCCCTTGTCGCCCCCAAGTAAAGAATGACGCCAGCCGCGAGCATCAGGAACTCAATTACATTTTCAAGGAAGGGCATGCCCCACAAGCCAAGTCCGACTTTCGGAGCGTTACCCGGGTATAATGGAAGGTCGGGATAGTGCACCAGCAGATCAAGAAACCAGTGGCTGATCACGCAGAGAAATAAAACAAAACTGTATGCACGTTTCTTCGTCAACATGTAACAACCTATTCCAAACAGGATTGCCCAAATCGCTGCCATCAACAAGCTATGGGAGAACGGGTAATAAGTGAACGCTAGCGGTGTTATCTCAGAAGGATCATAGTTAATATTTACATGTTCGATATTCAGCAATAAAAATGTCGGCCACAGTAAGTCCAAAAATTGAACCGCAATAAATAACCATCCAAGAGAAATGGCTGGCGCATTCTTTTTAGCTGCGAACGCGATCGCATAATGACCTATGAACACGTTGATTTGTTTGGCGAACACAACAAATATAGGAAGCGCCGATTTCGCGAGTAAAAAGTTTTTTAACTTCCCACCAAATTGCCCTTCATGAAACAGATGCGGATAGTTTTATTTTTTCTTGCGGTTATTTCTGTATCATTTTCACCAGGAGAAGACACGAAGTCCAAAAAAGGAAAATGGGTTAGCCTGTTCAATGGGAAGGACCTCAATAACTGGATCCCGAAAATTGCAGGATACAAGGCAGGCGACAATTTTGGAAACACATTTCGCGTGCATGATGGAATTCTTAGTACGAGGTATGATGCGTATGATAGCTTTCGAAACAGGTTTGGCGCGTTATTTTATGATAAGAAATTCTCAAACTACAAGCTGAGGGTTGAATACCGCTTTACTGGTGACACTGTGCCCGGCGCACCATCGTGGGGATTCAGGGATGGAGGGATACAGTATCATTGCCAGTCACCTTCCTCCATGAATGTAGATCAGCCTTTTCCCGTGTGCCTTGAATATAATCTTCTCGGCGGAAATGGTAAGCAGCAACGGCCTTCAGGGGAGATCTGTGCGAACGGCATTTATGTTGAGATCAACGGAAAAAGAAACGCCAGCTATTGCTCACCGCCAATCGTAAAAAGAACTTTAAGCGGAGATGATTGGGTCATGGCAGAAATTGATGTGCAGGGAGGAAAAATAAAGCATTTCATTAATGGAGAAGAAGTGCTTGAATTCGACAATCCAAAATATGATTCAACAAATGCCCTTGCCAAAAAATTTATTACTGGCAGAAACGATAAAGTGAGCGAAGGATATATATCCCTGCAATCGAATAGTCACCCGATGGATTTCAGAAGGATTGAGATCATGGAATATTAGTGATGCGCTGAATATAGTCTGTTATTGCAGCGGCGGGTAAGCAAACTATTTAGCGAGTTCACCGGGTCTGATAACTTTTATCATCTAATTTGTTGAGTACCCAAACCGAAAAAGTCAGCCACATGATGCTTAGACAAAAGCCTCCTAACATATCGGTGGCATAATGTACATGCAGGTAGATCCTTGTAGCTGCGATAATTGTGGCCGCCACAAAAAAGATAATAGACAAAATTATTTTCCGCGTCTTTAGACGTTTGCTTCGAGCCAGCAGAAACGTTAGCAGGCCAAAAAATGTGTATGCTGCAAATGCATGCCCGCTCGGAAAGCTGTAACCGGCCACGTTTTCTATCAGCGGCTCAGCTGGCCTTTGCCGGTGAATTAACTGCTGCATCAAATAGAGCAACTCGTTCCCTGCGATGGCAAGTATTGCGACCACAATACCCAGTTTTATCTTTCGGCGGAACAACAAGCAGTATATAACAAGGGCCGTGTATGCGGGAAACATAAAGTATCTCGACCCGAGGAATGTGATCAAGACCATTAGCCGTGTAACCAAGGGAGAACTAACATGCGAGAAAAATTCGAATGCTGAACTGTCCAGGCTCGTTTCTTCATGGCCTGTGACGGTAATTGCTAAAAAATAAAAAGCGGCAAGCGCCAGGACGAACGAAATTATAGATAAGACAACCGTAGCGGTCGAATTTGCTCGCTTTCTTTTGACCGGGGGTTCGATAGAAAAAAATTTTTAGAAAACTTGCATTTTACACAATCTCTATATAGCTTGACTCATGCAAAACAGTTTTCCGGATCCATTATGAAAATTAGATTTTCCCTTTAATAATACCAACTTATGCTTACGGTAAATTTCACGCCGTTCCCCACCTTATATACTGACAGGTTAACTTTGCGTCGATTTACAAAGAACGATGCGAGCGATCTGTTCAGGCTGCGATCAAATGAGAACCTTATGCAGTTTATTGACCGGCCCCGTGCGAGATCGATGAAAGATGCGCTCGACCTGATTGAAAAGATAAACGATTCGCTGATCGCCAATGAAGCCATAACCTGGGCGATCACGCTAAAAAGTTATTCAACCGTTGTTGGAACAATTGGTTTTTGGCGTATTCTGAAAGAACATTATCGCGCAGAAATCGGCTATTTACTCGACCCGCAATTGCAGGGAAAGGGATTCATGCAAGAGGCAATGCAGGTTGTCCTTGATCATGGGTTCAGAGTTATGAGGCTGCATTCAGTAGAAGCCAATGTGAACCCGAGCAACAGTGATTCGATAAAGTTGCTTGAAAGAAATCATTTCGTGAAGGAAGCGCATTTTAAAGAGAACTATTATTACAATGGCAGGTTTCTCGATTCAGTGATCTATTCGCGGGTAGTTTCCGGCAACGATAAGTGAGGTCCGATTTAGATTTACAATCTAGGATTTACAATTTACAATTTGACCGTCCTCAAAACATTAATGCCGCGATGTTCGCATGCTACAACGTTTTGGAGTTTGATTGAGTATTGAAAGCCGATCATAAAAGATTTCACGTTTTGAGAAATTGATACAAATTGCAATTTGCCGTGAGGGAAATTTGTTGCAAAGGCGATCTTCAGTAATTAATTTTGCGTTTTTGATGTCTCTGATCCCGATTGCTAAATTTGCCGCAAGCCATGATAAGCGAATCTTATCCAAAAGTTTACTTATACCGACGAGTCGTGCAGGCAAAGCTTTTTATCGATAATAACTACGCTGAAAAGATCGACCTGAACAACATTGCCGACGAAGCCTTCTTCTCAAAGTTTCATTTCATCAGGCTGTTCAAAAAAATTTACAGAAAAACACCGCATCAATACCTCAAAACAGTGCGTATAGAAAAAGCAATGGAACTTTTGCGCGCAAATGTTGCTGTGTCGGAAACCTGTTACGAAGTTGGCTTTGAAAGCCTCGGCTCATTTAGTGCGCTTTTTAAACGCATCGCCGGAATGTCCCCGTCCGCATACCTTTTGCGCCAGCAACAAATAAAAGCGCATATTTTGAAAACACCGCTGGATTTTATTCCAAATTGTTTTGCAGAAAAAAAAGGTTGGAAAGAAAAGCAATTTTGAAGAAACCGATCATTGAAAAGGCCTTCACTTTTGTATCCTTAATCAAAAAAGTAAACAATGATCTCAAAAATGTCGCACGTGAGCGTGTATGTTCTCAACCAGGACAGCGCCTATGATTTCTACGTAAATAAACTTGGACTTAAAGTTCACACCGACGCGCCGATGGGACCTGGCATGCGCTGGCTGACTGTCACCCCGCCAGAGCAGCCAGAACTGGAGATCACGCTGATGCCGGTGACTGAAGGGATGGTGTTCACAAAAGAGTCTGCTGCCGCCATGAAAGAACTTGTGAGCAAAGGAACGTTTGGATTCGGCGTGTTTGAGTGTGACGACATCTATGCAACTTACGAAGAACTGAAGGCAAAAGGTGTTGAATTTACAAAGCCACCGAAGAAGGAATTTTACGGAATTGAAGCGCTATTTAAAGATGACTCCGGGAACTGGTTTTCGTTAGGACAAAAACAAAAGTGAAAGTAAGAGGTGTCTGACACTTCCAAAGTGTCTGACACCTCACATCGCTATCCACACGCCCAATAACTGGCAGAGGATACCAACAACGAACCCTGTATAGATCTCTGCGCTTGAATGCTCGCTCAACAGCAGCCTGGCCGTGCAGACGAGCCCGGCCAGGAATGAGACGAGAAGAATATCGGTGCCTAGAAATGTTCGATAAAATAAGCAGGTCAGTATCACGAATGCAAAAACGGTACCTGCTCCCATTGCATGCATGCTGATCTTGATGAAATTGTTGATGATAAGCCCAAAGACCGTCGTGAGAAAGATGCCGAAATAAAAGAATTTGAGCACATCCGGTTGGTCGTCAAATTTTGGATCGCGGCTCAGGTACCACATCCACCAATAAAAAATCATCGTGATGATGTATGGTATAATGCGGTCTTTTTGTGTACGCAGGTAAATGCTGTCGACAAACTTTAGTCGCCACAAAAGAAAGACTGCAAACGCAGGAAAGAACGATGCGTTAAGAAATACGCTGATCTTTTTGAACGTCATACCAGCGGTACTGATACCCGCAAATGTTTGAGGAAAACGCCAACTTAGCCATGCAAAAACATAGCTCGGAATGAAAAGTGGATGCAGTACATAGGAAACAATTTTCGCCGAGATTCGTAACGCCGGTTGTG
>DASQJI010000042.1:0-3378 GCA_035631175.1 Parafilimonas sp. | reverse complement strand
TTTCGTTTGCGCAAAAGACAATCGTTGAAGGAAGAGTATATGATTCGGTCATGCATTCCGCGCTTGCTTACACGACTGTTAGCCTTGTGCGCGCGAGCGATTCTGCGCTTGTAACCTTTGCAAGGGCCGACTCATCAGGCAAGTTTATCCTGAACGCGATCGAAAAAGGCAGCTACCTGCTCTCTGCATCATATGTGGGCCACGTTACAGTCTGGCAACAAGTTGATGTGAGCGGCATGTCAATCCAAAATATTGGTAATGTTTATATGCAGGACTTAAAGTCGGCGCATGATGTTACGGTAAATGCCAAACGTGCGCCGGTTGTAATGAACAACGATACGCTTGAATTTAATGCAGAGAACTTCAAAACACAGCCGAACGCGGTTGTGGAAGACATGCTCAAAAAAATGCCGGGCGTTACCGTGGAGAAAGACGGGACGATAAAAGTGAATGGCCAAACTGTGCGGCGCGTGCTTGTTAACGGCAGGGAATTTTTTACGGGTGATGTGAAAATGGCAACGCAAAATTTACCGGCAGACGCAGTTGATAAAGTACAGGTGTTTGACCGGCAGAGCGACCAATCGCAATTTACCGGCGTGGATGAGGGAAACAAAGAAAAGACGATCAACCTGAAGCTGAAAAAAGATAAAGACAATGCATTGTTTGGAAAACTTATGGCTGGCGCCGGTACGGATGAGCGTTATGATGCGCAGGCAAACGTGAATAAATTTAAAGGGAAAGAACAACTTTCCCTACTCGGGATGAGCAATAACACGAACCGCCAGGGATTTCAACTGATGGATGTATTGAATTTTACAGGCCAGGTCGGCAGAGACATGCGCAACGGAGGCAATGTTCAAATAAGAGTGGACAACAATGACGGAAACAACAACGGCTTGCCGATAACCGGTCTCGGCCAAACGCAGCCGGGGATTGCAACCACAACCGCAGGCGGCATCAATTACAATAATGTTTGGAATAAGGAAAAGACAGACTGGAGCTCGAATTATATGGGCAGCAATATCCATCTTGTAACCAGCAGCCAAACAAACACAGAAAATATCATTCCTGACAACACGTTCAACAGCGCAGAACTGAGCAACACCATTTACGACAACACGCAGCACCGGTTCAACGTAATACTCGACCAGAAGGTCGATAGTTCGTTTTCGTTCAGGATAACGCCTTCGGTTACATGGCAAACAACAAATAAAAAAGATGAATCGCGGTACATGAGTGAAGCCGCGAGCGGCGTTAAATTGAACGACGGCTTCAGCAATACGACATCTAATGCCGATGCGTTTAATTTCAACAGCGAATTTTTGTTCCGAAAAAGATTTGCAAAGAAAGGCAGAACAATTTCACTCGATGTGTCGACGCTGTATAATCACAGCAGTTCGGAAGGAACATTGGTAACAAATAATACATTTTACAACCCGGACGGTAGTACCGATGATTCGGCGCTTAATCAAATAAATTATCGTGACGCGATCACAAGAAATTTCGCTTCCACACTCATCTACACAGAACCTGTTGGTAAAAGGTCCTTGCTTGAATTAAAAGGCTACGTGAGCACAAACGTGGGGAACAGCAATAAAGAAACTTATGACTTCGATAATCTGTCAGGTAAGCACGATGCATACAACAACACATTGAGCAATGACTATCAAAGCAATTATACTTACACAGGTGGCGGTATCAACTTCAGGACAAATCAAAAGAAGGTAAATATTACGGCCGGCACTCAACTGCAGCATGCGCAATTAGAAAGCATAAACAATTCCGTTCAGCATACTGTCGCTCAAAATTTCACTGACCTTTTACCCACTGCTGTCGTTCAATACAACATCAGCCGCATGAAGAACCTGAGATTCGAATACAGCACTTTCACCACGCAGCCCACCGTTTTGCAATTACAGCCGGTTGCTGACGTGAGTGACCCGTTGAACATAATTGTTGGCAACGCGTATTTGAAAAGACAATATACAAACAACCTTCAGCTCAATTTGTTTGCCGCAAATCCGGTGGCCAGGAAGAACCTGTTTGGTTTTTTTAATTTTTCGTCTGTAGCAAATGCGATCACGCGATCGGACACCATTAAGCAAAATGGTGCGCGCGTGAGCAGCTACACAAATCTCAACGGAACCTACAGCATGTTCGGAAATCTTGAATACGGGTTTCCGCTAAAGAAACTGAAATCAAGGCTTGAAGTTGGGACAAGTGCGAGGTACAATAAAAATGCATCCATCGTAAACGCAGAAAGGAACGACATCCATGCGCTCACCGTCGGGCCGAATGTAGATTACCACTTCGGCATCGACAATAAGATCGATGTTGATCTGACTGCCCGCGTAACACTGAACAATACAAAGTACTCTCTACAATCATACGCGGACAACCATTACTTTCAACAGAACTACGGAATTGACATGACGAATTATTTGCCGTGGCACATTTCTCTGCACAATGATTTTAGTTACATCATCAACACCGGCAGAGCCGATGGATTCAACGAAAACATTCCTTTATGGAATGCGTCTGTAGCAAAAAGCTTTTTAAAAAATAGCCGTGGCGAATTCAAGTTCAGCGTGCAAGACCTGCTTAACAAAAACACCGGCATTACGCGCAGCAGTAACCAGGGTTATATCGTAGACGAGAAATTCAATGTGCTTCAGCAATATTTCCTGCTCAGCTTCACTTACAGTTTAAACAAATCAGGATTGAACCAGGGCGGCCCACGAGCTGTGATAAGGACGTTTAATAATTGAGCATGGATCCCACGAGGTCGATGACGTCACCGAAAAAAGATTTCATGGTTTTTTTGTGGCCTTCGCGTGCTTTGTGCGGAGAAAGAACTTCGTTCGCGCAGTTTTCATTTTAACGTGCGTCCCAACTCATATCGATCCCACAAAGCCCACCGAGTGCACAAAGAGAGATTTCAATGTTTTCTTTTCGCCCTTCGCGTGCTTTGTGGAGAATGAACTTCGTTTTCGCAGTTTTCATTTTAACGTGCGTCCCAACTCATATAGATCCCACAAAGCCCACGGAGTTCACGAAGGGATTTTTAATGATTCCTTTGCGGACTTCGCGTGCTTTATGCGAGAAGAACTTCGTTCGCGCAGTTTCATTTTAACGTGCGGCCGCAACTTATATAAATCCCACAAAGCCCACTGAGCGCACAAAGAGAGATTTCGATGTTTCCTTTGCGGACTTCGCGTGCTTTATGGGAGAAAGAACTTTCTTTAGCGCCGTTTTCATATTAAGGTGCGACCCGAACTCATATGGATCCCACAAAGCCCACGGAATTCACGAAGAGAGATTTTTAATGCTCCTTTGTGGCCTTCGCGCGCTTTGTGGGAGAATGAACTTCGTTCGCGC
>DASQJI010000041.1:0-9413 GCA_035631175.1 Parafilimonas sp. | reverse complement strand
TTCAAGGACAAATGCAGAAATCATTTTGTACCTGTATAAGTCAATTCGGGATGCGGCGGGCGGTATGTATTTGATAGGATGCAATACCATCAGTCATTTATCTGCGGGCATGTTTGAGTTAAATCGTATTGGCGATGACACTAGTGGTAAAGAATGGGAGCGCACAAAAAAAATGGGTGTGAATACGCTTGGCTTCAGAATGGTTCAGCATAAAACTTTTTATGCAGTGGATGGCGATTGTGTCGGCCTGACAACCGCGGTTTCCTGGGAGAAGAACAAACAGTGGATGCAATTACTGGCACAGAGCAGTGCACCGCTATTTATTTCTGCGCAGCCAGATGCTGTTGGTGAAGAACAAAAGGCATTTATCAAACAATGTTTTGCAGATGCTTCAAAATCTCAACCGGTTGGCGAGCCGTTGGACTGGATAACTAACCCGCAGCCTGCAAAATGGAAACTGGATGGCCAGGTTGTAAATTTTGACTGGAATTGATTTACATTTCATCTCTATTTTAAAGTACGAATTTGAAACGAAGAAATTTTATAGAACTCAGTGCATCATCTGCGGCTGCATTCATGGTTTCGCTTGATGCATTTTCTTCATCATACAAACCAAATTTCACCGTGAATAAAAATTTTGAATTAAAAGTGCTTGCCACGAATTGGGGGTTTGGCGGAACGATCGACCAGTATTGCGCCAAAGTAAAACAGGAAGGTTATGACGGAATTGAAATATGGTGGCCCACCGAAAAGAAAGAGCAGGATGCGTTGTTCGCTGCATTAAAAGCAAATGATCTTGAAGTAGGTTTTTTGACGGCCGGTCATGAAAGTAGATACGAGGATCATTTGAACACGTTTAAGAATATGGTTGATGCTGCGGCGATGAATACTGTTCAAAAACCGCTTTACATAAATTGTCATTCCGGAAGAGATTATTTTTCATATGATCAGAACAAAACTTTTATCGATCATACGATGCAGCTTGCGAAAGACACCGGACTTAAGATCTGTCATGAGACACACCGTTCGCGCATTTTATTCGCGGCGCCGGTGGCAAGACATTACATTGACACTATCCCCGGCTTGCGCATCACATTTGATGTTTCACATTGGTGCAATGTAAGTGAAAGCCTGTTGGAGGATCAGCAGGAAACAGTCGACCTGGCGTTACAACGAGTCGATCATGTCCATGCACGCATCGGTCACCCGGAAGGCCCGCAGGTAAATGACCCGCGTGCGCCTGAATGGGATGATGCGATGAAAGCACACTTTGCCTGGTGGGACAAGATCGTCGAGATAAAAAAACAGCAGGGAGACCGCCTAACAATACTCACCGAATTTGGTCCGCCGACATACATGCCTACATTGCCCTACACGCAGGAGCCGCTTGCAGACCAGTGGGCGATCAATGTGCATATGAAGGACCTATTGAGGAAACGGTATGGATAAAGTCAGCTACGAGCTGTGAGCTTCGAGCGGCGAGCTGGAAAAGCGAAAACTAAACCTACAAATATGAGAAATTTTAAAAAACTTCAAATCTGGCAGAAAGGTTTTGAGATTGCGGTCGATACTTACAAATTGATTGACGGTTTTCCAAAGTCAGAAAAGTTTTGCCTTGGTCAGCAAGCGACCAAAGCAGCCATTTCAATTCCATCAAACATTGCAGAAGGCAGCAGTAGAAGAAGCGAAAAAGATTATTACAGGTTCATCGAGATTTCGTTAGGTTCTTCGTTTGAGCTGGAAACACAATTACTCATTGCGCAAGCGGTGGACTTTGGGGACAAGCATTTACTTAGTAACACATTAAACAAAATTGACGAAGAGCAAAAGATGCTTGTCGCTTTTGCTAATAGACTTTGTTCGTAGGCTCGCAGCTCGCAGCTGACAGCTAACAGCTTTCTCATGTCTGAATTCATCGGTCATTTTCATGTTGCTCTTGTTCATCTTCCAATAGGAATTTTACTAATGGCTTTGCTATTGCTGTGGCTAAGAAAGAATGAACGTTATCATATATCCCAACAGGTACTTAAGATCATTTTACTCATAGGTGTGGTCGCAGCTTTGCTTTCCTGTGTAACAGGATATATTCTATCCACAACCGATGAATATGAGAAACCTCTTGTAGTATGGCATATGTGGATGGGAATCGCTGTTGCGATCGTATCGATGTTTCTATATATGAAACTCGCGCGACAGGAATTCGACTCCATTTACAAAGGCCTCGCGGTCGGCTTATTGCTACTGATTTTTGTTACCGGTCATTTAGGCGGCTCATTAACTCACGGTACCGATTATATTTCTTTGAATTTTAATTCGGAGAATTTTGACACGATCAAGATCAGGCCGATCGCAAATGTGCAGCAGGCACGGGCGTATGCAGATATCATTCAACCAATACTTCAAACGAAATGTTACGGATGCCATAGCTCGAAAAAACAAAAGGGCGGATTGCGGCTTGACAAATATGAATTGATCATGAAAGGAGGCAAGGATGGAAAAATAATTGTGCCGGGCAACCCGGATACCAGTGATATAATCCGGCGATTATTGTTGCCGACAGAAAATGAAGATCACATGCCACCGAGAGAAAAGCCTCAGCCAAATGACCGGCAAATTACATTGCTGCATTGGTGGATCGAAAACGGCGCTGACACAACGAGCAAAGTAAAAGACATGCCGCAACCGCCACCGATTGACAAGTATTTATTGGCTTTGCAGGCAGATCATATCGAACACAAACTGCCGGCTACTGTTCCTCAAGTCGCGGTGGAAAAAGCGGATGACAAAGCGTTAGAAGAATTAAAAGAAAAAGGCGTCATCGTGTTGCCGGTTGCGCAAAACAGCAACTACCTCATGGCGAATTTTGTAACCGCGTCAAACATTTCCGATAAAGACTTGTCGTTGCTGCTCCCGTTAAAAAAACAATTGGTGTGGCTGAAACTCGGCGACACAAATATTTCGGATAGTGCCATGACATACGTAGCTCAATGCGAAAACCTCACGTTATTACAACTGGACAGTACAAACATCACGGATAAAGGATTGCAGAAACTGCAGACCTTGAAACACCTGCAATCATTAAATCTTGTCGGCACGAACATTACTGACGCCGGGCTTGCAAGTTTGAAAGATCTGAAACAACTACAATCGATTTACTTGTACGAAACGAAAGTTGATAAGCGAGACTGGATCCAGTTGCAGCGTATGTTTCCTAAAACCGTCCTGGATTCCGGCGGGTATGATGTGCCGTTGTTTCCAAATGATACGGTTGTGTTGAAAGCTAAGGCGTATAAATAAAATCAACGCTGATCAAAATGAGAAGTCGAATGAATCAGCGGGACTGTCATCTCGACGAAGGAGAGATCTGCAACGCTACCTTCCTTTAAACAGGGGCTTCCGTTTTTCAAGAAAGGCATGAACTCCCTCTTTCATGTCTTCTGTGCCAAAGCATTCACCGAATTTTTGCATCTCAAAATCATAACCCTGCTGCGTGTGGTCAAAATTGTTGATCGTTTCAATAATTTTTGAAATAGCAAGCGGCGATTTTGCATGAATGACCTGTAGAATGGTTTTGACTTCTTCAAGCAATTGTTTTTGGGAAACGACCTTGTTCACGATGCCATATTTTTCTGCGTCTTCGGCTTTTATCATTTCGCCCGTCATGATCAGTTGCATTGCCCTGTTCCTGCCGATCAATTGTGTTAAACGTTGTGTGCCGCCATAACCAGGAATTAAACCGAGGTTCACTTCCGGCTGCCCAAATTTTGCATTATCACTAGCGATAATAAAATGACAAGCAAGTGCCAATTCACAGCCGCCGCCTAAAGCAAATCCATTTACAGCCGCAACAATTGGTTTACGGGAGTTTTCAATTTTGTCAAACACCATTTGCTGCCCGCGTTTTGCCAACGCCTCACCTTCATCGGCATTCAATTGTAAAAACTCGCTGATATCTGCTCCTGCTACAAAAGCCTTCTCTCCTGCGCCTGTTATCACGGCGGATTTGATCTGATCGTTACTGTACACCTCATCAACTGCAGAGCTTAGTTCTTCAATTACCGTTCTGTTTAGTGCATTCAATTTATCAGGACGGTTAACGGTGATTATGTAAATATTATCGTCTAACGACGTGAGCAGTGTTTGATAGGTCATTTTTTATTTTTTAGGTTTCTTAGTTCATCCAGCTTTGCAACATCCCAATAGTCTTTGGGACGGTTTGATTTTAATTTTGTTTCAATTAGGACATCATATGGGACAATTCGCAGTTCAATATTGTTTTCCACTTTATGAATGACAATATTTTTCTCGGCTTCGTCGAAATTTAGCTGAGAGTGGACTATCGTTAATACGTCTATTACATGAGGTCTAGTTCCTAACCTGCATACAAAATATGTTGTGAAATCTTCATTTTTTATGAGGTTGATTTCATCTTCGACGTAGCGCATGCAACGTAGTGTACTTAAAAAGCTTTCCTTGTTCTCATTTGTGGGTGCGATCCAAATGTCCAGATCTTCAGTCATTCTATGAAATCCGTAATAGTTCACTGCATAACCGCCTATGCACAGATATCTTAACTTATTCTGCTGAGCGCATTTTAGAAAAAGAAGGAATTCCTCATTTTCAATATCCATAAATGAAGTGCTTGCGGAGTGTTATTTTTTTTTGCGGTTTTTGCAAGAACTCCCGGCCATAATTTTTTTTCTGCAGATTGGCAAGAGCTTCTAACCGTTCAGAAGGTGTCAGGTCAAAGAAGTATTCCAGGAAATCCATCTCCTGCTCTTCAAGACTTTTGAAAATTTTTATCCTTCTCTCAGCCATACGCAAATTTAAAAATTCCTGTTTGCTTTTACCCAGGTTCGGATGTCACCAGCGATCTCGCGGGTGTCGGTTCCGGGTGCATACAATTTTCCAACGCCCATTTCATGCAGCTTCACCATATCTTCTTCGGGGATGATGCCTCCGCCTGTGAGCAGCACATCGTCCATTTGTTTTTCTTTCATCAGGCGAATGATCTTTGGAAAAACGGTCATATGCGCTCCGCTTAAGATGCTGATGCCAATCGCATCCACATCTTCCTGCAACGCGGTGTTCACGACCATTTCTGCAGTTTGTCTTAACCCTGTATAAATTACTTCCATACCTGCATCGCGTAACGCGGTTGCAATAACTTTCGCGCCGCGGTCGTGTCCATCCAGGCCAACTTTTGCAACAAGAACCCTCACGGGTCTATCTAATTCTTTGCTCATGAAAGCGATTATTCAGTTCAAATTTAAGTAACGGGCACCCGACGGCTTTATATTAATCAAAACTTTGATTCGCTGTTTGAGCCAGCTTCAACAAACGGTCATACTGTTCAGGAGAAAGATCGTTATAAAAAAAGTAAACCGGGTCCACCGCCTGCCCGCCTTTATGCACTTCATAATGACAATGCGGACCGGTGCTCTTTCCTGTGCTGCCTACATACCCGATCACTTCCCCGCGTTTTATTTTCTGACCATTCCTAACTTTTGTTCGATACATATGTCCATATAAACTTTCGTAACCGTAACCATGGTTGATCACAACGCGGTTACCATATCCATCGGGACTAAATCCCGATTCCGTCACAATGCCATCCGCTGTCGCATAAATTGGCGTTCCTATTGGAGCAGTAAAATCAAGCCCTGCATGAAACTTAGGCACCTTGTACACGGGGTCTATTCGCATCCCAAATCCGGATGCTATGCGGGTGAGATCCTTATCGCTCACGGGTTGAATGGCAGGGATGGCTGCTAACAGTTTCTCTTTATCCTTTACCATGTTTTCTATATCGGAAAAACTTTTTTGTTGGTAAGCAACGAGCAGCGTGAGATCATTTAGCTGTGCTGTAATGCTTTTAAGCAGTTCGCTGCTGCTCAAACTGTTTACCAACTGAACTTCTTTGCTCATCTCCATTTCTTTCAGTCGTGCGCTATCGGGAATCGGCGACGATTCGAATATGGAACGGTACACATTGTTATCACGTTTGAGCAACTCATCCATCTTCTGTTGAAGCTGATTTAATTGTTGCTGTATTAAAACATAGTCATTCTTCAAATCAGCGTTTTGCTGTTCGAGGAGGATTGCCTTCGGCGAATCTATATACTGAAAGGCAATCGCGACAAGTATTCCGGCGGTCACAATGGCAGTAGCAAAAAATGCAAACACCCGCAAGAGTTTAACACGCAGCGGCGTTACCAGTTTCTCATACCTGAGTGTATGCGTGTTGAAGTAGTACTTAATTTTTTTCATTAGCCGGCGTTATCCGTCTTGCGCATAGATCGGTGCGGATATTAAGTTTTTGAGTGAAATAGCATGGCCTCCTGGTTCGTTAGAGCTCTGTAATAGCGTTTGCCATATAGCAATTACTTTGCCTGATTTTCCTTAAAACGGCAATTCTTACCTTTGAGACCCTTGATTTTTTAGTTCAAAGGTAATTTTTATCAATAGAAAATAATTTGTAAAAAGGTTGCGGTAGAACAAGACCATTGTTTTGTACGCACGCAAAAAGATTATGAGTTCAGCAGAAATAAGACAACGATTTTTGGATTTTTTCAAAAGTAAAGGACATGATATCGTTCCGTCGGCACCCATCGTTATTAAGAACGATCCAACCCTGATGTTCACGAACGCGGGCATGAACCAGTTCAAAGATTATTTCCTCGGAAATAAGAAACCACCTTTCTTAAGAGTTGCCGACACGCAAAAATGTTTGCGCGTAAGCGGTAAGCACAACGATTTAGAGGAAGTTGGAGTTGACACATATCATCATACGATGTTTGAGATGCTCGGCAACTGGAGCTTTGGGGATTATTTTAAGCCGGACGCAATTGCCTGGAGTTGGGAACTACTAACAGAGGTTTATAAGATCGAAAAAGACAGGCTGTATGTGACCGTGTTTGAGGGAGATGCAAAAGAGCACCTGCCGGCAGACGACGAAGCATTTAATGAATGGAAGAAATGGATCAGCGAAGGCCGGATCTTATTTGGAAGCAAGAAGGATAATTTTTGGGAAATGGGGGACACAGGGCCGTGCGGGCCTTGCAGTGAAATTCATGTCGACAGTCGCAGTGATGAAGAAAGAAAAGTTGTTGACGGAAAAACATTGGTGAATGCAGACCATCCGCAGGTGATCGAAATTTGGAACAATGTATTCATCCAGTTCAATCGCTTGAAGGATGGAACTCTGCAACCCTTGCCGGCAAAACATGTCGATACCGGGATGGGCTTTGAGCGCCTTGTCCGAGTTCTTCAAAACAAACATAGCAACTACGACACAGACGTTTTCACGCGAACGATCGAAGAAATAGAAAAGATCGTAAACAAAAAATATGATTACAGCGAGAGCAAAGAAGCTATTGCTTTTCGCGTGATCGCTGATCATATTCGCGCGATCAGTTTTACGATCGCCGATGGGCAGCTTCCTTCAAACACAGGCGCGGGTTATGTGATAAGGCGGATCTTACGCAGAGCAGTTCGATACTATTATTCCTACCTCGGGTATAAGCAGGCCTTGCTTAACCAACTGGTGCCTGTCATCGGAAAGCAATTCGAAAATGTATTTCCCGAATTACAAAAACAGGCAGATTTTGTGAGCAAGGTTGTAAGAGAAGAAGAGGACGCATTCTTGAGAACGCTTGAGAAAGGAATACAAAAATTCGACACCTGGGCAAAGGGAATAAAGAGCATTGCATTGATCGACCAGGTCGACACAAAAACGTATGAAGCTGCAATGAAATTCCCCGGCGAAGAAGCGTTTGAATTATATGATACGTATGGCTTCCCGGTTGACCTTACTGAACTGATGGCTAAAGAAATCGGAATTAACGGAGTAGAGATGGACGAATTCACGAAGCTGATGCAGCTACAAAAACAAAGGAGCCGTGCTGCAACCACAGTCGATACGGGAGACTGGGTCGTCGTCAGTGATGAGCACGCACAAAATGAATTTGTGGGTTACGATTCACTCGAAATAAAAACGAAAGTCGTTAAGTACAGGAAGGTGAAATCGAAGGGGAAAGAATCATATCAAATTGTTTTGGAAGCAACTCCTTTCTATGCGGAAAGTGGCGGACAGGTTGGAGACGAAGGTGAATTGATTTTTAGTGACGGCACGTCAACTCAGGTAACCACCATCATTGATACAAAAAAAGAAAACGATCTGATCGTTCATTATGCAGCTGCGATTCCAAACGACCTCACCGGCGATGTAATCGCTAAAGTAGATGTTGCCAAACGCAAGTCAACGGAAATCCATCACAGTGCTACGCATTTGCTGCACGCAGCTTTAAGAACAGTGTTAGGGACACATGTTGAGCAAAAAGGAAGCCTTGTAAATGCAGAACATCTTCGTTTCGATTTTTCTCATTTTGCAAAGATGACCGATGAAGAGATCCGGAAAGTTGAATCGTTGGTCAACGAAAAAATTCGCGAGAACATACCTGTTATCATAAAGCTGATGCCTAAAGAAGACGCGATGAAGATGGGCGCTATGGCATTGTTTGGAGAAAAATATAGTGATACGGTGCGCGTCGTCGTAATCGACCGGACGTATTCGATGGAATTGTGCGGAGGCACGCATGTTGGATCGACCGGTGAACTTGGCTTTTTTAAAATAAAACACGAGACCGCAATTGCTGCTGGTGTGCGCCGTATAGAAGCCGTGAGTGGACTTGTGGCAGAGGAATTAGTAAACGCCCAGTTTGAGCAGTTGCGGCTCATTCGTGAGTTTTTGAAGAATCCGAAAGATGTGAGCAAGGCCATCGAAAATTTATCGGCAGAGAACGCCGAATTAAAAAGAAAACTGGAAAGTGCAGAGGCAAAACAACTGAGCGGATTAAGAGATCAGTTGATCCGCAGCGCGGAAGATCTTAACGGCGTTAATTTTATCGGCGCAAACGTTGAAGTTTCAAATGCAGAAGCATTAAAGAAGTTATGTTTTGAAATAAAGAGTCAGCTTGCAAATCATATTGCAGTTCTCACTTCTAATGTGAATGGCAAGGCAGCCGTTGCCATTTCAATTGACGAAGCAGTCGCCGAACAAAAGAATCTCGATGCTGCGAAGATCATCAAAGAACATGTTGCCCCGGTTATTAGAGGCGGTGGAGGCGGACAAAAAACGTTGGCAACCGCCGGTGGGCAGGATGCAAGTAATTTGGCGAGGGTGATTGAGGTGGTTAGAAAGTTATTGATCGCGTGACGGCTGCATAAAAAAAATTTTGATGAAGATTATCTTCGAATCATCACGACTGCTTTTTCGTGAATTCACACTGAACGATGTGCAGCTTTTGTTTGACCTTAACAGCAACCCGAATGTTATCAAATATGTTCATGAACCAGCGCCCACAATCGAGAACACAACTGCAGCGTTGGAGAACATCATTCTTCCGCAGTAC
>DASQJI010000040.1:0-3692 GCA_035631175.1 Parafilimonas sp. | reverse complement strand
CAATTAAAGGCGAGACTTGACTTGATTGAACAAAAACTTGGTTTAACAAGTGGCACTGGAAATTCTACAGGAGTCACGCTCGATAAAGCAACGCTGGAACAAAACGTTCCTAACCCGTTTAATCATCCAACGACTATCGGTTACACACTACCGCAACACTATTCTTCCGCAAAAATTATTGTAACAGATAAATCGGGAAAGGTTTTGAAAGAAATGAACCTGTCCGGCAGTGGAAAAGGCACTTTGGCTGTCGATGCGGCGACGCTTTCATCAGGCGTTTATCAATATTCTTTATATGTGAATGGACGATTGATTGATACGAGGCAGATGATTAAGGGCAAATGACCAGGTTCAAAAAACAAATAACAAAAACCAAGAAACAAGAACCAAGAAACAAGAAGCAAGAAACAAGAACCAAAAAAGAAGAACCTTAAGCCAGGAAAAAGAACAAAGAAATAAGAGCCAAGGAAAGAAACCAAATATAAAAACCAAGGGACCAGGAGGACAACACAAGCAGCGAAAGAAGGTTCAGGGTTTTTAGACCTGCTGCTTTGGCATCACGCGTCAATCATGTGATAACGGCAATGGTTTGGTCAATAACTTTTGATAAAGATTAATGTGTTATTCTATAATTCTAAAGCACAAGCTTTTTTTCTTTCTGCTCGTGCCTTCGAGACCTGGTGGTTCAAAACATCAAAACCATCACGGCAGGTGAGTACGATTTCACACAGTTGAAGATATTGCTTTCTCAAAGCACACACTGTTTTCAACGCCGGCATACTGGCCATAGTTTGGAATGATCATGTACCCGTTTTTTGTGTAAAGCGATATTGCTTCCGGTTGCCGTTTCCCGGTTTCCAAAATGCAATTTGCATAACCCAATTCTGCAGCCCATTTTTCCAGTTCGTTCAACACTATGGTTGCGATTCCTTTCCCTCGATATACAGGTAATGTGTACATGCGTTTTACTTCCATGACATGTTCTGCATATTGTTTTATCGCTCCGCACGCCACTGGTTTTTCATCCTCGTACAGGATCACCGCATGTTTTATTGTATCGATGTTGTTGAATTGCGCGTAAAATGAATGTTCATCACCGTCTCTTTTTGCAAGATCATCATCGAGCAATTTTACAAGAGAGATGAAATCCGGATGATCGGAGTTTGTGCGCGTTACTTTGATCATTGTATCTTGTTACAGGTTGCAGGTTGCTGGTTACAGGTCACAAGTTACGGTCACCAGTTGCAGATCTGAAGTCTCCGGTTTTCGGCCCCATTTTTCTCCGCGTGTTTTCGCGCCTTCGAAATGTTCGTGGGTCGAAGCATCAAAACCACAAAGGCTCTGAGGCGCCAAGTTATACGAAGTGCCGCTCAATTAATTCTTAGATTTCTCATGTTTAGATACATTGCTCCTTTAGTTCGTGCCATGTTGGACTTGATTGTCGCCGAGTTTCATTTTCAAGCATTAATAAAGATTGCATTTCGAAATCGCTCATCGATTCTCAACAGCCATTCACCACTCACCATTTACAATTCACAAATTCACAATTTACCATCAATTCTCATTCCCCCGCATATGGATCCTCGATCTTCTTCGCTTCGTAACTAATATCTGAAAAATTCACTTCACATCGTTCACCGGTCGGCGATTGCGCTAAGAAGCCAAGATAAAAATCTCCATTGACATCAAATTGTAAATGCCGTACTAAAAACCACTTTCTTCCATCCACCGAATAATAGAGTGTGATCACATTATCCGCTTTCGCCATTTTGTAAAACACTTTGTTGGACGTGATCTCAACCGAGTTGCAATCGTCGGAAATATTTTTTGTTACCACACTAACGACTCGCCTTGCACCGGTGTAGTCTTTTTCAAAACAAAACTTTATCCAGTTCAAACTATCTTTCTTCAACACTATCGCGCCACCGTCCCATTTACTTGCAAATGCATGTTCGATGGAGGCGATAAAAACAAAATCCTGGTCCGGTTTAAATAAAAGCTTCGGCGCGTTGTCGGTGTTATAAGTCACATTCGGATCACGAAACATGTCTGTTTTTGCGCCTGCCACAATTTTTAAGGTATTGCCGGAGACTTCGTAACTCGCCGGAGAATTTTCCCATGACAATTCGAACGGAATGGGAGGGAGGTGAACCGGCGCATTTTGTGCGAACGCGGCCTGCGTAACCAACATGCATAGAAGAAAACCAGCGGTGTAAAGGTCTTTATGCATAATTAATTTTCAAGTTTTGAGATTAGATCCAACGTGAATGCTCGCCACCCAGGCGATTTTATAGAACACGGATGACACGGCCTTAGGGCACGGATTTTAATGGATTGTTGCCCGGATAACTTGTTTGTTTGATGTTCACATGTGCAAGAGGAATTTTTTAGCGCGTTCTCATTGATGTGCAAAGGATTCACAAATAAATTCTCTTACATCAGAAATCATGCGTCGTTGTTCAATCGCCATTGACCATTCACAATTCATACACCACGCAATTCACCATTCACCTACTCAATTTCACCATCAACACATCATGCGATGGAACCTCTGCACTCAAGGGACTCGATGTGTTACCCAAATTCTTCTTGCTCCACACATCGAAAATTTTGTAAGACGCCGATGCGTTGAATTGCTGTTTCGAAACACTGTCATAAATATTTTCTTTCTGCCAGTCGAAGTTTATTTTTTGCGGACTCGAACTGCGGTTCAGAAAACAAATGGCCCAGTTATTATTTGATAAAGGTTTCGCCCACACTTCAAGTCCGTTTGCAGCGGTGTAACGAAAACCCTCCACACCGAGTGGATCCTGGTCGATCGTAACTGCATCTTTGTTGGTCAAAATGTCCCGTGATGCCTGCGACATTTTTGTGATGTCATTTCCCGCCATCAGCGGAGCAGCCAGCATACACCACATGCTAAAGTGTGCGCGGTCTTCACTTGGTTTCATGCCATTACCTACTTCGAGCATATCAGGGTCATTCCAGTGGCCGGGGCCTGCGTACTTCTGTAAACCAACTTGCATGTCGACGATCCACATCGTTCCGTTGGACACCCACGTTCCTTCATTGCGAAGAGAATCAAATTGGGCAGTGATGTCTCCGGTCGTGCGCCACAAATGCCCGACGGGCGCCGCCCATTCCCACGGTTTATTCGTTCCCCATTCGCACAAGCTGAAAACGATCGGGCGGCCCGCAGTTTTCAATGCTTTACTCATCGTTGTGTATGCTTCTTTTGCATTGATGCCGTCTGTGTTGCACCAGTCAAATTTTAAGTAGTCGATATCCCATGATGCGTACAGGCGCGCATCCTGGTATTCGTATCCGCGTGTTCCCGGGTAGCCCGCGCAGGTGAGTGTGCCCGCGCAATTGTATAATCCGAACTTTAAACCTTTTGAATGCACATAGTCTGCAACTGCTTTCATGCCGTGTGGAAATTTTTCCGGATCGGCGACGAGGTTGCCATTTTTGTCCCGTTCTTTCGACATCCAGCCATCATCCAAAACCAGGTATACGTAGCCCGCGTCTTTCATCCCCGACGAAACCATAATGTCTGCTGTATGTTTTACGAGGTCTTCGCTTATTTTGGTGTTGAATGTATTCCAGCTATTCCAGCCCATCGGTGGCGTGAGAGCGAGGCCTTCAAATTTTTGCGCGTGAAGCTGCAGGGCTGCAGAAAGAAAAATTATTGT
>DASQJI010000039.1:0-9764 GCA_035631175.1 Parafilimonas sp. | reverse complement strand
TTTGCAGAGAGAATGTTATCAAAGAATAATTTTTTGCCGAGTAATATTTTATCCGCTGTTGCGTTTGCTTCTTCATTCGGAGAATACACACTGGGATTGTAAAAGGAATATGAAAAAAGGTTAGAAGCAGATGGTGAAAGCAATCTTCTTTCAGATGGTAAATTATAATTTAATTTTTCTGTGCACAGAGCTAACATTTCAGAAAGAGGATTTCCATAGGAGCGAATAAACGTGAGCCTGTCGAAAGAGTTGAAGTTTTTGTTTGCATCTAAATATTTGAGAGCACTCGCGATCTTGTCGTCAAGTTCATGTACAAGCGCTGAATCATGTATGTCGCCGGAATAAAAATGTAAGATGTGTTTTAAAGAAGTTATCACTGCTGCAGCTTCCGCGACGGAATTTTCCGCTGACTGCGAATCAAAACCACTGATGCCTAAGCCAATGAGCCGGAACATTTCCAAACGCATAGCATCCCATACATATTTATCCTGGAATCCGTAAGGGTCTTTTTGATCTCTTATATCCAGGAGTATTTGTTTGAGCAACGCAGCCTCGCGCAACAATTCCGTTGAGTTGTGTATGTTATACGTAGGGAACAACAGTTCCTCGATCACCTGGAAGCCCTGCGGAGGTAATACGGCGAGGGAATTTTCGCCGTCTGCGAAAGGAAGTGCAGGTCCGTTTACGGTACGCACGAGGTAAGGGTAATAATACTCCAGTAAAAATTCGATTTGCTTATACGCTGACCTTGCGTTCAGAAAACTTTGTCGAAGAAATTTGTCGCTCCTATTGTTTTGTACCGCCGCTTCAAGGGCCAGTAATTTGTTTATGGTCGTATCAAGTCCTTGCCTGAAAAATTGTTCGACTTCTGAGGCATGCCCGCGCCTGGAAACAGGAGAGAAAAAAAAGTTGGCTGAGCTAATTGTTGCCAGCGCCAGTATTAAGAATGTCTTTCTCACTAATTACATTTGGTTTCACCCCAAACGAAATTAGGTAGAATGAGGGAACGGAACACGGAAGCGAAAAACAATGCACACGGATAACACAGATCCGACGGATCTTCGCGGATAAGAAAATCAAATCCTTTACGATCTGTACCAAAGGCCGCCTCATCGTGCAACACAGGTGAAATGATTAAGGGGCTTTGAACCAGGCGACCCAGCGAAGAGAAAACTTTCAGGCCGAATCCTTTTCGCTTTTACACATTACTGATCACTGATTATTGATTACTCATTTTCTCATTCCCTCATTCCGCCTTTCTCAGGAATATATCCCCGCTCACCGTTTCCAGTTCCACATCCTCGCCGCCGCCATTGTATTGTGTTCTCACATTGTTCCCTCCGTTTCTCTTTGAAGCATCGTTCAGGGCGAGGTTCGTATAGATAGTGCCGCTGACGGTGCTCATGTCCAAATCAGCTTTTCGGGAAGAAGCAAAACTCAGATCAATAAACCCGCTGATAGAATGGGCTTTTATTTCTTTTGTGTTGCCCTGGATCACTATATTGCCATCGATCGTTTCGACAGAAAACGAAGATTGTTCCGGAATATAAATGTCCCAATATATTTTGCTATTGTAGTTGCAGCAGCAATGACATGAATCATTGTAACCGGCTTTCTTTTTATCATCAAATTCTGCCTTCACTTCTATACTGTTCCCTTTCTCGTCGAAGTTGGTCACGTAAACTTCGTTGTCCTTATTATCGTTAATGTCGATTGAAGCTTTGGCATACACTTCGCTTTTATTCCATGTAACGATCCTGATCGAATCCGCGATCTGAATGTCGAGGTTTATCGACTTCTGCTGCGAAAACGCCATGTGCTTTTCAACGATCTTCTGCGCATGCGTAAAACAACTGCACGTGCATAGTATGAGAAGTATGATTATATTTTTCATGTTTACCTTTTTTCGTTGTGTTTGAAAGAAGATGAAAGTTGACGGATGATGGTAGAAAAATGATAATGTTGCGTTGAAGAATTCTCGTTGGAAGGTGAGCTGCATTCATAGTCACTCGAAATGACAGCAACGTATCACCACTCATTACTCATCATTCATCACTCATCTCATCATTGCTGTGCTTTCCTGAAATAAATATTGCCGCTCACGTTCGTGATCTTCACACTTGCGCCGCCGCCGTTCAACTGGCTTTTTATGCTGTTGCCACCAATACGTTTCAATTTTTTATCCTCTGCGGAAAAATCAAAATCCGAATAAATGGCGCCGGAGACTGTTTCCAGTTCTACATCAAGTCCGAGTTTTACCGGCACGGTTACATCGATGTCGCCACTTACTGATGCAAGAGAAATTGGCCGGTCAGTAGCGATCGTTGTGAAAGCTATATCGATGTTTCCGCTGATCGTCGACAGCACCAATGGACCTGAAACATTTTTCACGTCTATTGACTGGCAATTTTCAACAGCCACTTCCCCTTTTACATTTTGTACATGTACATCGCCCGAATGGCCACATTCGTTATTGATTTCGATATTAAAATTATCGGGCACTTTAATTTTATAGCTGGCCGACTTTGTAATGGGCAGTAAACATTGCAGCGTTACCTGGTTGCCATTTTTTTCTACGTTCACGGCAATACCCGTATTGTCAGTTCCGCCGGCATAAACCGGTTGAAGTCCTTTCGCCCTTTCGGGCGCCTTACCCGGCAGGTCTGAGGTAACGATGATCTCAGTGCCACTGTAACCTTCTACCGGCAGGTCGTTAGGAAAATCATTGAGCGAAAGCTTTCCGTCTTTCGTATTCTGCACACTGATCTTGTACTCCTGTGCGTGAAGAGCGGAAGCGGAAATGACAACGAGGCCTAACGATAGTAAATACTTTAATGGTTTCATTTTTCTTTTTTTTTAAATAATAAATTTTCCTGGCAATTGCCGGCGTTATTTGCGTTGCAGATCTCTCTTCCGCAAGGCGGGATCTAACTGACAGTCATGGCCGGCCGCTGTCATTTAGAGTGACCTTCATTCTACGGAAGCGGAAGCATTCTAACCAGGAATCTGCGACGCTTTACAAAAGCTGAAGCCCTTTCTGCGCGATCTCTTTTACAGGAGGCAAAGTGTTTTTATCCTGCAAAATCTGCTTGATCGGTTCTTTGGCTTTCGTTTCTTTTTTCTCTGTAAGAATATTGATGAGCGCGATCTGCATTAGCGGTTCGGTTTGTTTGCTTAGCGATGCTATCAGTGCATTTGTAACCGCAGAATTATCAGAAAACTTTGCAATAGCATACAGCGCAGCCAGCCGCACATTTACGTTCTTGTCTTCATTCATTGTGTTGATGAGAGCTGTAACGATCTTGTTATCCGGATCATGCATGTCGTCTGCATAGCTCACTGCCTTGATGCGCTCACTCGCTGATTCTTCCGTGAGCCCGTTGAACATGAGTGTTTCTTTCATTTCGTTCACTTCGTTCTTCAGGTCCGCCACTTCATCGTTACCATTTGTGCGATTAACGATGAAGAAGGATCCAATAAAAATTCCGGATGCGATCAGTACAATACTCGCCGCTATTCTAAAGAGTATCGAAGTCCTTTTGAGCGGTATTATTTTACGATCGTTACGTTCTTTTTCCATCTCTACTATCCGCGCAGTGCTCTCAACATTTATCTCCGACTGAAGCATGTTC
The DNA here is from genome assembly GCA_035631175.1 of Parafilimonas sp. Lineage (GTDB taxonomy): Bacteria > Bacteroidota > Bacteroidia > Chitinophagales > Chitinophagaceae > Parafilimonas. Next base: position 6,132 of record DASQJI010000039.1, on the reverse strand, counting down.
TCAAACTTTTCGCGAAGCGCCGGCCCCGGTTTTTCCGCTTTGTCGCTCTCTATCGTAGCAAACAGTGTCCTGTATTCTTCCAATGTTTGCCTGCATGATGGGCATCCTTGCAAATGCTGCTCCAATGGCACCTTGTCGCCGGGATGCAGTTGATTATCGAGGTAATCTATCAACAATGATTCTGCTTCATAACATTGCATGGTAACCTCCTTCATTGTTTGAAATAAAGTGTTCTAAGTTCTTTTAACGCACGATGTATCTGCACTTTTATCGAGCTCAGCGTCATATTTTTCATCTTGGCTATTTCCGCGTATTTCAATCCCTGGTAGCGGCTTAATACGATCAGCTCACGGTCTACCGGACCTAATCCCTCGAGCGCTTTTTTTAGTTTTTCAAAATCCTGTTCTGCAAAGCCATCGTGTTTGTCTGCGACATCCTCCGGGTAATTATGCACGTTAGCGACTATCTGGGCAAGCCGCATTTTCTCTTTACAATAATCGGCATGCAGGTTCCTCGCCATCTGGTACATCCAGGATTTAAAACTCCCATTGCCCGCGTTGAAGCTGTGCCGGTAACGGATGATGCGGTAAAATAAATTCTGCGTAAGGTCTTCGCTGGCGCCGGTGTCCATCGTCAGCTTTAGAAAAAAATTATATACGGCCGTGCTGTAGCGGTCGAACAATTGCGTCAACTCCGGCAATTGCCCGTCTTTTACCCTATACATGATTTTCTCGTCTGCTGCTTCAACCACGCGTGAAATTTATATTCGCTATAATGAATACTGCGGAAAGGTAAAATGGTTACAAAAAGAGAGAGATTTTTTTTGAGAGGATATATTTTGGATACGGGCTGCTGTTTTTTATGGCACTGGCTACGAGCCTGCCGCAGACTTGATCTGGCCCAAATCATTTCATCGTTATGAAGTTGATTGAGCGGGCTGTGCCTGTGCTTTGTATAAGTATTCGAAGAGTGTGAAAACTTTGCTGCCAAGACCGACGCGTAGAGTGTCGAATAGTTCGATGAATGATGAGTGAGGGGACACTGATCACTAATTTATCGGGCCCGTACTCGAATCTCACTTTTCGCACCTTTATTTATTCAGAATAAGAAGATTCTTTTCATTATCAAGCTTCCAGTTGTTGAACTTGTTCAGTAGAGATCTACCCACAATTATTCGTTTGCCTTTGTCAGTTACCGCCACTACAACATTATCCACTATATATTTTCCAATGCTTGTATTTTTAACCATATACTTCCGGCAGGTATCTACAATACCGTTTGCCATTTCGTATTCACCAGTACCCAGGTAATTTTGCTGCGTGAGCACACCCTCCTGCAGCAAAGTCTTTTCCATGTCATTATTGATCAACAGATCTGAAGCGCCGGTATCGAACAGCCAGTACTGAACTAAACTTCCCATTTTTATTTCAACATAAGAGAGCCCGTTTATAGTGATAATGCTTACGGTGTCAACCTCAGGACCGGTAATATCGTTTTTTGCATCTTTTGTCCAGTCGCTGGTCACTTCACCTTTCTCCCTGAACGGGTCTCCGCATGCATACATTACTTCATAAAAAAGCAAGGAGTTAGGATTATCCAGCTCACGCAATTTTGCGTCGGAAAGTTTTTTTGTTTTAATCAGGTTCAACTGGCAACTGCAAAAATTCCTCACATTGCCGTCGTCTAAATTTTTGTTTGTATTGCGCCTTATGTTTTGAAAACAGCTATCCATGAAGTCATTTTCAAAACCCTGTGCCTGTATCAGCATCGTTCTGTTGGAATTGGTAAAACAATTCTGCACTGCTTTTTTCACAACCGTGTCCTCGTCCAATAGTGCCTGTATATCTATTAAGCCACCATGGTTGTATTTTTTATATTGTTTATAAGAAAAACGCCGATTGAGATTATCCAGTTGGCACTCACAAATTGCAAGAGCAGCGGTATCATTTCTATCCGCGTGAAATGACTCAAGGCAAGTTGTGATCAATTCTTTCCGCCGCATCACCGGCCGATCATCTGATGTATATATGAAAGTATTTTGAGCAGTTGCTTTTACGTTGGTTAAAGAAAATAGTAATAAGAAAAGGTACAGTCTTGAAATTTTAAGTTGGGACATATGATAGATGCAGTTACTGCTAAAGTTAACCGTTTGTAATGAAACATGAGGCAGGTCTAAGTTCACGTTCGCATATATTAATAAGTATGCTGCGAGATAAAATGGTTACAAAAATGGAAAGGATTTTTGATGGGACGGAAACAATGTATAGACGTTTTGTAAGAATTGATGGAAGACGGATAATACGGCCTGCGGCTGTGCTGCGCCGAAGCCAGGCGAACGCGAGGCACGGAACGCCAGGGATTGATTTTCCATCCGTGAATATCTGTCGCATCCATGTCCGTGTGCTCTTTGCTGCATATGATGAGTGATGAGTAGGGCAGGATCACCTCATTATTCATCACTCATTTTTCATTTCCAAAGCCGTATTCCAATCACCATCGAAACAAATGTGATAATGATTATGCCAGCGACGTTGAGCAAGGATCCGGCATTGCGCATATCGGCCGGCCTGATCCTCCCGGTGCCATATACGATCGTATTCGGTGCAGTAGCCACAGGCAGCATGAATCCGAGCGAAGCAGCTAGTGTTGCAGGCACCATAAGCATGAGCGGTAGCAGACCAGTTGCTTTTTGAGTAGCAATAAGAATAGGCAATACCAGTTGTACGCTTGCCGTATTTGAAGCCAGCTCGCTGATCAGGCAGACGATTGCACAAATGCCGCCAATAATGAGAATAGGTGCGGCGTGTTTAAGAAAGAGCAAGTGCAACGCGAGCCAGTTACTTAAACCAGATTCTTCAAAACCTTTTGACAAAGCAAAACCACTTCCGAATAAGATGATCATTCCGAATGGAAGTTTTTTTGCTTCTTCCCAGCTCATCAGCATCTTTCCTTTCTCATTCTTTGATGGAATAACAAACAGCAGAACTGCCATCGCAATGGCCACTGTACTATCAGTAATATAGGGTGCTTCGGCACCGAAGATGCGATTCCATCCCTTCAATTCAAAACTGCCGAAATCAATATCAGCACGTGTAAACCATAAGAGAATGGTGATAACGAAGACAATTGACACAACCTTTTCTTCCCATGACATTTTTCCCAGTTTGTGTCGCATGATATTAAATTGATTCGTGTCAAATACAATTTGTTTCGTTCGACGCAGGAATAATTTCTTAAGAATAAAGAATGCTGCGACCAGCAGGAGAAGAGCAAGAGGAAATGCTACAACAAACCAATAAAAGAAATCCATGTTGTTGGCATTAGGATACGTGTCGAGATAAATTTTATAGAAAACGATATTTGGCGGCGTGCCTATCACCGTTGCCATTCCGCCAATGGAAGCGGCATAAGCGAGGCCTAGCAGTAATGCCTTTGCAGTAGAATTTTTTTGTATATCCGAAATATTGTGCTTTTCGATTTCGAGAATTACTGCCAGTACAGCCGAGATCATCATCATGGTGGTCGCCGTGTTGGAGACCCACATTGAAATAAAGAAAGTGGTCATCATGACGCCTGCAAGCATCGTGGACGGACTTCTTCCAAGTTTTGAAAGAATAGATAATGCGATGCGCTGATGCAGGTTCCATCGTTCAATGGCAAAGGCAAGCAGGAAGCCGCCTATGAAAAGAAAGATGGTTTGATCCATGTATTGTGCTGCGACCAATTTTGTATCTGCGATCCCGAGTAAAGGAATGAGGAGGAAGGGAAGCAGGGCCGTCACTGAAACGTGGGTTGCTTCTGTTAGCCACCATATAGCGATCCATAGCGTGACGGCCGCCATCCTCGTAACTTCAGGATGGCCAGGAGACAAATCAGCGAAAAAGAATGTAACAAAGAAGGCCGCCGGCCCGGCAAGCAGGGCAATAATATTCGTAGGTTTCAATTAGTCTGGTTAAGAGGGCAAAGTACAGATATATTCTCATTGTTATCCTGTCCCGATTTGTCGAGAGAAATCTGCAAGTATGAAAATGAGAAACCAGAACGCAATACCATGTCGGTAATGGTGTCGAATAAAATTAAACCGTATTGTCGACGGGCGACTTAATAACCCAATTACGGATTACCTTACCCGGCCTTATTCGTGGCGAACAAGGTCAATGGCGTCTGGTAAAACTTCATCAACTTATTATATTCTTCTTCAAAGGTTACCTTGCGATGATGGTCCGGTTGGTTAAGAATATACTTGCAAACTCTGTCAACGTCTTCCTTTTGATACAGAAAATGCCGACGCAGTTTCCTGCCATGCAAATTCGCGTCCGCAAAGCCTATTCTGATGTATGAATTTTTGCGAACTCTCCGCTATAGTGGTAGCAATACGTTCCTCCGAAAGCTTAGGAGATTTGGATAACAGAAAATGCATATGCTCCGGATTCGCATAAATGCAGTATAGTTGTGAGTAATTGTGCCTGGCAATGCCTGTAAGATATTTTTCAATTCGTCTTCTGTGCTTTTCAGCTATTATTGGCTGACGATGCAAAGTAGTAAATATGAAGTGCGTGTAGAGGTTGTTGTATTCGATTTTCATGACATAAGGTTTATAAGGTTGATGGATTGGGTTTGCAGGCTTTGTAGTAAGGTTGATAAGGTTATAGATTTAATGAATTTTGATATGCGACATGGTTGCCTTCGATTAATGGAGGGCTAACGTCTAGCTGATAACAACATCTTGAGTTCAGTTGTATACAGGTTGTTGTATTCGATTTTCATGATATAAGGTTTATAAGGTTGATAGATTGGCTTTGAACGTGTTGTACTAAGGTTGATAAGGTTGTAAATCTAATCAATTTTGATATGCGACACAGTGTTTGCTTTCGATAAACGGGGGGTAAAGTTTACCTCATGAAAACTCTTAAGTCGAGTTGTACAGAAGGCTGCCGGGTGTATTTGGACACAAGGTAGACCACAACCAATTTGCCAAGGTTCGCGCACAAATAAATTTTTAGCTGCACAACTTAAGCTACTTGTTTTGCGTGCTGAACTTTTCGTCTTAAGCAGGCAATAACAGTTGGTCAATCTGCCGATACCGTCACAACTAATTCAATGCATCAAAACCTATTCAGAGGCACATCAGAATAGGCCGAGCGAATATCCTTGGTGAGTTCAACGAGTGTTGCAAACCTTATAAACCTTAGTAGAAAGATTTTATGGTAGACCACAACCTTATAAACCTTATCAATTTGGCAGCTCCGTACGGGAAGATAATTTTCCTTGGCATAACTTAAGCTGCTCATCCCCGGTGCTGAAGTTCTTCGTTCTAGGCAAGCAATAACTGTTGGTCAATCTCACAAAACGGTTACCGTCAGAACTAATTCAACGCAGAAAACCTACTCAGACGCACATAAAACAGCGAGCGAATATCCCCTGAGTTCAACGAGTATTGCAAACCTTATCAACCTTAGTAGAAAGATTGTATGGTATCCCACAACCTTATAAACCTTATCAATTGGGCGGGTGGGTACGGAAAATAATTTTCCATGCATAACTTAAGCTGTCCATCCCGGGTGCTAAAGCTTTTCTCCTTCTAAACACAAGCAATAACTGCTGTCCATTTCATAAGAGGAATACCTTACAACCAAACTTCAATGCATTAGTTCCTTCGTATCAACAATCTTTCCATCAATAACCAACGAATATTGAATTACTCCTTTTGGCAATTCGGATGAACTAACACGAATGCTTCCACCCAACGCGGCAACCTTTACCGACTTTAACAATGCACCTGACGATGCATAAAAATTAATGTAAGCATTTTGCGTGTTCGCAGGCAGGCTATACCTGATCGTTGTTTCCGAAGTAAATGGATTCGGGCTATTTTGCTCGAGCCTTGCATTTATGGCGGCACTGTTTTGTGCAGATGTATTTGTTTGTGGCTGAGCCTGCGTGGATAATAGTGCTTCTATTTTATCGAGTCTTGATTTCAATTCTGTATTTTCTGCTGAAAGTTCCTGCACGGCTTTTATCAACGGCATCACAAATTCGCTGTAACGCAATCCCCAGATCGCGCCTGTTTTATCTATGCCGCTAAAATCGTAGTTGATCTTTTGTGCCGCAGCATCCACTTCCTGCGCAATA
>DASQJI010000038.1:0-4905 GCA_035631175.1 Parafilimonas sp. | reverse complement strand
ACCGCGTTTTTTTGATGGGTGAAGAAGTTGCTGAATATAACGGCGCTTATAAAGTAAGCCAGGGCATGCTTGCCGAATTCGGGCCTAAGCGAATTATTGATACGCCTATTTCAGAACTGGGATTTTCAGGGGTCGCTGTTGGAGCTGCGCAAAATGGGTTGCGCCCTATCGTTGAATTTATGACCTGGAATTTTGCCGTGCTCGCTCTGGACCAGATTTTGAATACCGCTTCAAAAATGCTCGCAATGAGCGGCGGACAGATCGGCTGCCCTATCGTGTTCCGCGGCCCTAATGGAAGTGCAGGTCAATTGGGGGCACAACATTCCACTGCCTTTGAAAACATTTATGCAAATATTCCCGGGCTAAAAGTCGTTTCCGTTTCTAACGGCTATGACGCGAAAGGCTTATTGAAACAGTCTATTCGTTACGAAGAAGATCCTGTTATCTTCATGGAAAGCGAGGTAATGTATGGTGATAAAAGCGAAGTGCCCGAAGACGAATATTATATTGAACTCGGTAAGGCCGACATAAAGAGGCCAGGCGGTGATGTAACGATCGTGTCATTTAATAAACTGATGAAAGTTGCGCTCGGTGCGGCCGCCGAGTTGGAAAAAGAAGACGTAAGTGCCGAAGTGATCGACTTACGAACTATCCGCCCGCTCGACTGGTACACGGTTTTGGAAAGCGTGAAGAAGACAAACCGGCTCGTTATAGTGGCTGAAGAATGGCCGATGTGTGGAGTAGCCAGTGAGCTTGCTTATCGAATTCAGAAAGAAGGCTTCGATTATCTTGATGCACCGGTTCGCCGGATTACGACTGCCGATGCGCCCATGCACTACGCACCCAATCTTGTTGCAGCATACCTTCCCGATATTCCCCGCACTGTAAAGCTCGTGAAGGAAGTGATGTATATGAAGAAGTAGAGAGGAGGCCCGTGCCCTAAAGGGAGTATTAACTTCGCGTTCATAAAAGGGAAGTATTTGTTTGTCTAATCTGGGTTACTACTATGATGCTTTGCTAAAGTTTGTCCCAAATTTATTTCGGGATTGTCGAACAGTTGCGCGTTTCATCTGCAGCAAACGCTTGCGGACGTTCTTAATTGTTGTCTTTTACTTTCTGCTTTCAATTCCTGCATCCTCACAAATTGATTCTTCAAAAAGAAATGGAGACACCGCAACACTCGAATCAGTGACAGTCACTGCATTCGGCGGTTCATCAAAATGGAAAGACGCACCAGCAGCGATCGCGCTATTAAATAAAACCCAACTCGAGCGTTTCGATGAAAAGTCGCTCGTACCTGTGATGAACACAGTGGCGGGAGTAAGAATGGAAGAAAGAAGTCCCGGCAGCTATCGCCTGTCAATCCGCGGCAGTTTGCTGCGGTCGCCGTTTGGTGTGAGAAATATCAAAATTTATCGCAACGACATTCCCCTTACCGATGCAGCCGGAAACACCTATTTGAATTTGGTCGACATCAACCAGCTTGAATCGATAGAGATCATTAAGGGTCCTGCAAGCAGCATGTACGGTGCCAACACAGGCGGCGCCGTATTGCTGCGATCAGACCCATCGCTCATCAGTCAAAAAAATAATTTCAACGCGCTGCTGGAAGCCGGATCTTTCGGATTATTTAATGAACAGGCTGGCTGGAACTATCATGGAAAAAACATTTCGTTTAACGTCCAGCAATCTCACGTGCAGTGCGACGGCTACCGGCAGCAAAGCGCGTTGAGAAGGGACGCGATACAGGGAGATCTGAAATGGAACCTGAATTCGAAAGAACAATTCTCGGCGCTTTTATTCTATACAAATCTTCATTATGAAACACCCGGCGGGATCACTAAACAACAAATGGATTCTTTGCCCACACTGGCGCGGCAACCGGCAGGAATTTTTCCCGGCGCTGTGGAACAACAGGCAGGCGTTTATAATAAAACAGGCTTTGCGGGCATAACTTTAAAATCTTTGATCGGAAAATCGTGGAGCAATACTACATCGGCCACGATTAATCATACGGATTTCAAAAATCCTTTTATTACAAACTATGAGCATCGCGACGAATTGAATTATGGCGGCAGGACGGTGTTTCAATTCGATAATTCAAAATGGAAATGGCTAACTGGCGCAGAATGGCAACAAAATATCTCGCGGATAAATAATTACGAGAACAATGGCGGCGATCCGGGAGACCTGTTATTTAAAGACGAAGTGCATGTAACGCAGTATTTTTTATTCACCCAACTCAACGTTCAGTTTAACCGTTTCACTGCGCAGGCCGGCATCAGTGCAAACCGCCAGCTATTAAAGTACAACCGCCTTTCTGATTCAGTGTATAACTATTGGCAGCATCAAAACACCAACATATTCGTTGCGCCAAGACTGAGCTTGCTTTATAGGATCACAAATGCATTTTCGGTTTATGGAATTTTAGCGAAAGGCTTTTCGCCGCCGACACTGGCAGAGGTCAGGCCGTCAACAAATCAGTTCTATAACCTGCAGCCTGAATATGGATGGAATGTTGAAGGAGGCCTGAAAGGCGCAGTTGCGGGTGGCCGATTTGAATTTGATGGGTCGGTGTATTCATTCAATTTAAAGAATGCAATCGTTCGGCAAACGGATAGCAGCGGCGCAGATTTTTTTTTGAACGCGGGCGGCACGAAACAAACTGGAATGGAGCTGTGGTTGAGCGCGCATCTCGTGAGGAACAATGACCGGTTTGTAAGCAACCTTACAATCTCAAACAGCTTTGCATACCAACCGTATAAATTCAATGATTACGTGTCCGGCACAAAAGATTTTTCAGGAAATCATTTAACAGGTGTTCCAAAAAACATCGACGTTATCATGGCCGACATCGTTACCAAATCAGGCATTTATCTAAACACAAATTTCAATTTCACTTCATCGATCCCGTTAACAGATGCGAACGATGTGCATGCGGATGCGTACAAACTATGGCAACTGAAGCTTGGTTACAAAAAACAATTTTCAAAAACTGTCCTCGATCTTTTTATCGGCGCCGACAATTTACTTGATGAAACGTATAGTCTTGGTAATGATCTCAACGCCCTCGGCGGCAGGTATTACAATCCGGCTCCCGGAAGAAATTATTTTGGAGGAGTTGTACTTAGTTTTTAAACCATTCTTGTTATCCCGTCTTGCATTAATTCAATTCTACTAAGTTGAAACGGATAATTTTTTTTGAAGCATCCTGTCATAGGCACAGCCAGCAGGGAAAGTGCGAGCACGTTGAGATTAATAACAAGCCTGGCTGCGTTTTCCGATAAGTCGTTCTTCAATCCTTCATTTTACCGGCGGCTCCAGCCGTATCATTAAATTGTTTAAACTTGCGTCGCCGAAATTTCAGCGACAAAACTACTGTTATGAAAAGAACACGATCTGCCGCACGTCTCTTACTTGCTTGCTTGCTGCTGTCATCATGCAATCAAAAAGAAGAACAGGCAAGAATGCCCAAACAATATACAGCTGAGCAATTGAGAAACACCGTTTCAATCGAAGCGGCCGGATTCAATTCAGACGAAAGCAAAGTATTGGTCGACGACAACAGTACCGGCATCTTTAATGTGTATGAGCTGAACGTTTCAGACACAGCCATCAAGCCGTTAACGACGTCATCCAAAGAATCTTTTTTCGTCGCCGATTATTTGCCCGGAACCGATAAATTTATTTTCACACATGACATCGGTGGAAATGAGAACTATCATTTATACTTAATGAGCAATGGCGACACCACCGCAAAGGATCTTACACCGTGGGCTAACAGCCAGAACAGTTTTACCGGCTGGAGCGAGGATAAGAAATCGCTTTATATCAGCAGCAATAAACGGGATGCAAGATTTTTTGATCTCTGGAAAATGGACACCGCTACATGGACCCCGTCGTTGTTTTATCAAAATGATTCAGGACTCGACGTTGCAGGTGTAAGCAAATCGCAGCGTTATGTGGCTCTTGCAAAGAGCATTACCACCGATAAGAACGATTTGTATCTCTACGACCGCACTACAAAAAGCATGAAGCGCCTCAGTAACGATAATGAAGCGACGTGGTTTGCGCAGGCTATTGAAAAGAATGACAGCATCATGTATTATACCACGAACGATGGAAGCGAGTTCAGTTACCTGGTAAAATACAATATCAACACAGGCAAAGCGGAAAAATTTTACGAAGACAAGTGGGATGTCTCCGGCATGACACTGAGCGAGCACGAAAAGTATCATACAATATTGATCAATGAAGACGGGAAAAATAAAGTGTTGCTGTTTGATCATGCAACGAATGAACCGGTGAGTTTTCCTGAAATAAAGGATGCCGATGTACAAAGTGTCATTATATCACCTACTGAAACGAAATTATTAGTGACCGCCGGAAGCAGCACAAGTCCGCAGAATCTGTACGTTTACGATTTGGTTAAAAAAGAATTGAAGCAACTCAGCTCAACACTCAACAAAGAGATCGATGAAAATGACCTGGTAAAAGCAGAAGTGGTGCGATTCAAATCTTTCGACGGCAAAGAAATTCCTGCCATTTATTATAAGCCATTGCAGGCAAGCAAAGAAAACAAAGTGGGCGCTTTGGTGTGGGTGCATGGAGGTCCCGGCGGCCAAAGCCGGATCGGTTATTCAAATTCGGTGCAGTATCTCGTCAATCATGGTTATGCAGTTCTCGCTGTTAATAACCGTGGAAGCAGCGGTTATGGAAAAACGTTTTACAAAATGGATAACAAGGACCATGGTGGAGGTGATCTAAAAGATTGTGTGTGGGGTAAAAAATGGCTCGCGGAACAGGACTATATCGACAGCAATGCGATTGGCATTTATGGAGGAAGCTACGGTGGTTGCATGGTGTTGAACGCGTTGTGTTTTTATCCGGATGAATTCAAGGCTG
>DASQJI010000037.1:0-3894 GCA_035631175.1 Parafilimonas sp. | reverse complement strand
AAATGGTCCGGAATCAGTTTTCGCTGCACAAACTTCTGTTCAGGACGGTTCTTCTGTAGACTGGGGTGGTGATCCAAATGGTAACTATGGCGATATCCTGAACTTCCCTTACACGGGTGGTCCCGGCGCTTGTTGCGGTTTTTATAATCCTTCGCAAGATCTCGCCAATGCGTACAAGACTGATGCGAATGGCCTGCCGTTACTGGATGCTTCTGGAGAATGGACTGGTTATCAGGGCGCTTGGGTTAGCGACCAATATAATCCTCCATACACGGGTACCGTTGACCCAAGAATTGATTTCACGATGGGTAGACCTGGCATCCCTTACCTGGATTGGGGTCCGCACCCTGGTATAGCATGGATCAGAAACCCGGTGAATGACGGAAATAAGAGTCCCAAGAAAAATGTGTATGCCGCTTCGCAAAAAGATCAGTACACCGACGTTGGTAGTGCTTATTGGGGACCAACAGAGCTTGTTGCGAACAATGTGAACATTATCCGCTTTGCTGATGTTATTTTATGGGCAGCTGAATGCGCTGCTGACGCAGGCGATCTGGTTGCAGCAAAGGATTATGTAAACATGGTGCGGAACAGGATCGCGGACAACCCCGACACCTGGGTATACAAAAATGCTGATTACAACGCGGCAACTGCTAAGTATTCGAGCACAGCGACACCGGCTGATAAGTATTTAATAAAACCTTATACTTCGTTCCCTTCAAAAGACTATGCAGTCAACGCTGTTCGGTTTGAAAGGAGATTGGAATTGGCGATGGAAGGACACCGATTCTTCGATCTCGTGAGATACGGAAGCGATGTTGCTGAAGCGACACTCGATGCTTATATGAATAGGGAACAAGATATCAGGCCATTGAAGGAGGGAGGCGATTGGAAACCAGGCAAGAACGAATATTTCCCCATTCCGCAAGACGTCATTAATAACATGAATTCAGACGGTACTGAACGGTTAGTTCAAAATCCGGGCTATTAATATTTAAAAATCATTTGCTTTTTATTAAGTAAGGCAGAGTTATTTTAGCTCTGCCTTTCTATTTCTATTTAACTGCAAAACGAAGTGAAATTACGTACGGCCATTTTCTATTTGTGCTGCTTCTCTGCTTGCCTTGCCATTGATTCCTGCAAAAACGGTGATGCCCTTTTCGAGTCAATAAGCTCCAGCCACTCAGGAATAACTTTTAGTAACAATATCTCCGAAAACGATTCAATAAACCCGCTGGATGTAGAAAATATGTACAACGGCGGCGGTGTCGGCGTCGGCGATTTCAATAACGACGGATTACAAGATTTGTACTTCACAGGTAACATGGTCTCAAATAAGCTGTACATAAACAAAGGCAATTTCAAATTCGCAGATGTAACAACCGAAGCCGGTGTTGATGGCGGCGGAAACTGGTCGCGTGGTGTTGCAGTGGTAGACATTAATAACGATGGGTTGCTCGACATATACGTATCCGAGACAATTAAGAATGATCCTGCGCAACGGGCCAATCTTTTGTATGTGAACCGGGGAAATGATAACAATGGAATTCCGCATTTTAAAGAATTGGCTCGCGAGTATGGATTGGCAGACACTGGCCATTCAACGCAGGCCGCTTTTTTCGATTACGACAACGATGGCGATCTGGATGTTTACATAGCCACGAACGTGATCTCGAAAAACCGTTTTACGGATCAGTTTCGGCCGATTTTAAAAAATGGAGAGAATCCCAGCACAGGCAGACTTTACCGCAACGACTGGAATGAATCACTGAAGCACCCGGTTTTTACAGACGTTTCTGAACAAGCCGGCATCCGGACCGAAGGTTACGCGCATGCGGTTACCGTCGCTGACATCAACAATGATGGATGGAAAGATATTTATGTTACGAATGACTTTATCACCAACGATCTGCTCTGGATCAATAATCACGATGGAACATTTACGAATGAGCTGTCGGAGTACTTCAAACACACTTCCGCGAATGCCATGGGGAATGATATAACGGATATAAATAATGATGGCCGCCCGGATGTTGTGGCGTTGGATATGGATCCACAGGATAACTTCAGAAAGAAAATGATGCTGAATGCGAACAACTACCAGCGCTATCTCAACAGCGATCGGTTTGGATATAATTACCAGTACATCAGGAACACACTCCAAATAAACTGTGGCAACACAGTCGGTGAGAATGATTCGATCGGGCATCCGATATTCTGCGACGCTGGCTTCTATGCAGGCATTGCAGAAACAGACTGGAGCTGGGCCCCGGTGGTGGCCGATTTTGATAACGACGGATATCGCGATATCATTGTCACAAACGGCTATCCAAGAGATGTCACGGATCACGATTTCATTGCATTCAGAAACCAGGCAACCTATATCGCGAACAAACAACAATTATTAGACGCGATCCCGCAGGTGAAGATCCACAACTATGCCTTCCATAATAACGGTGATCTAACTTTCTCAAACGCGACAGATTCATGGGGAATGGAAACGCCGACATTCTCCAACGGTGCTGTGGCAGTTGACCTAGATAATGACGGGGATCTTGACCTTGTCATAAACAACATCAACGACGAGGCGCTGGTTTATAAGAACAAATCAAGAGATAAGAATAAATCAAACTCTCACTTCCTGGTTGTAAAATTTTCCGGCGACAAAAACAATATAAATGGTATCGGCGCTCTTGCAGATATTTATTATGATCATGGTCGCGGTCACCAATTCTGGGAGAACACTCCCTATCGCGGCTACCTTTCCACGGTACAAGACGTTGCGCATTTCGGGCTTGATACGATAAGTTCGGTGGATTCAATTATCATAAGGTGGCCGGGCAATAGAAAACAGGTATTACAAAATGTAAAAGCAGATCAGACCATCACAGCGAAAGTTCAGGATGCACACGAGCAATATTTTTTCGACACGGCAAAGATCAACAACAACAGTCTTTTCGAAAACATTACCAAAACGGTCAACGTTAATTATGTGCACAAGGAAAGAGACTTTATCGACTTCAACATACAAAAATTGTTGCCGCATAAATTCTCACAATACGGTCCTGGCATGGCGGCAGGTGACATTGATGGAAACGGTTTAGATGATATTGTTACCGGCGGATCACTTAATAACAGTGGCCAGATCTTTTTTCAGCAAGCGAACGGCTCATTTATTCAAAAAGTTCTTCTGCCGGGTAAGGACTCTGCGGATAAGAATTCGGAAGACGAGGGGCTTTTGCTATTTGATGCTGACGGTGACGGGGACCTTGATCTATACATTGCGAGCGGCGGATACGAGACCGATCACGAATCTCCGAGCTACCAGGACCAGCTTTATCTAAATGACGGCAAGGGAAGTTTCAAATTGGATAGTCTCGCTTTGCCTCAAAATTTTACCAGCAAATTTTGTGTACGTGCGGCCGATTACGACAAAGACGGCGATCTCGACCTCTTCGTAGCCGGCAGGGTTGAGCCATGGAATTATCCTAAGTCAGTTTCCAGCTTCATCCTGCGAAATGATTCAAAGAACGGCGTCGTGAAATTTACTGACGTCACATCCAGCGTTGCCAAAGACCTCGTTAACATAGGCCTTGTTTGTGATGCCGTTTTTTCAGACTATAATAACGATGGCTGGCCGGATATTATCCTTGCAGGTGAGTGGATGCCGATCATGTTTTTCGAAAACAATAAAGGCGTATTTAAGAATGTTACTTCGGCTTCCGGCATCGATGATGAAACCGGCTGGTGGAACACCATCGCACCGGGAGATTTCGATAACGACGGCGACATCGATTACATAGTCGGCAATACCGGTTTGAACTCATTTTACAGGGCAAGTGAAAAATACCCGGTGTCTGTTTACGGCAAAGACTTTAATAATGACGGAAGCTA
>DASQJI010000036.1:0-3238 GCA_035631175.1 Parafilimonas sp. | reverse complement strand
GGTGTTGGATAAGAAAATGCAGCTCTCGCCTGGAAAAAAACAAACTGCTTTTGATTGCTGCCCTCAAATTCAGATATGCTGGTGAATGGTGGCACTTCTGCATTAACGCCCAACTTCATAAGCGAAGTGCTGAGTATGATCTTGTCCATCACATTAGTGCTTTCGTTGAACTCTTTCTGTGCATCCCCAATAAGTTGCTGCCTGTACGGTTCAAGCTGAGGGATGTGAAATACGGTCATCAATCTCACGATATGATAGATGAGGATCGAGGAACGAACGTAATACGGTGAGAGGTAAACAGGCGCCGTCATGTATTCACGATTATGCACCATTTCGGTTAGCAAGTGCAACGTCGCAGTGTCCTGTCTGCTAAGTGGAAGGTTTTTATCGTATACAAAGTACAGAATGTTGCATTGTACTGCGAAGTCGAAATCAGGAACTGTTCGCCCGCCGAGATAAGTACTGTAGGCGGGAATATTTTTGTATTTCGAATAAGTGGCCCGTATCCTTCGCCCCGGTGATGAAAGATTGCTCATTTCTTCAAGCCGCCGTTTTAATTGCAAAGTGGTTGCATCATCAGTGCTGTCGGTCATCATAATGATCACCGTGTCGTCTGCATCCTCACCCTGGCCGAAGACTTGTTTTAAATATTTGTAGAAGTAAGAATGAGGCATGATAACATCGTCCTGCGCCCAGAATGCATAATAGGGATAGCCATGTTTATTTCGGTACAGCGGGTAAATCTTTTGAATACGGGTTATGATCTGCTCCGCTAATTCTCTGTCTTTGCTGTCGACATAAGGCAGCATATTGCGCAACGCGAACGCAGCAACAGCCGTGTAAAAAATATTATTATCGGGCTGGTAGTTATGCGGCGCGCCGGCACATTCACGGAATGTCGGAAACTGGCCTGCATAAAATTCTCCATTATTTGTTACCTGCATCGAAGCAATATCCCTTAGCAGCACATGAATGAGCGAGTCGCGGTTTTGCGCGAATAAAAAATTAGACTGAATAAATAAGATAAACGCAATGCATATAATTTTTAGGGTACGGGCTGCATCAACCCTGGCATCTTCGTTGCGTCGCATTCCGTTCATCGGCTGGTTACCAATTTGGCTTTTTTATTTCAATTTCGGAAGGGTATAAATATAGTGTAGCCACCGTAGGATGTTCTTTGTTTTTTCCATGTCTACTATCATATCCTTACGCTGCCATTGCCACCAATCGATGTTTTTGCCAACCCTTTTTTCCATTGCGATGAATTGCTCGATAGCAACTACGCTCCTTGCATTGATCGTATTCATCACGATGCAAAATTCTTCTTTATCTTTTTGATCGTACGGCAGCGCGTGGATCTTCTCGTTCTGCAACTTCACCCTTTCTAAAAATTCTTTCCTGAACTGTTCAAAATCTTCACACGTGTTTACGAGTGTATAAATATTGTCGCGAACGTCTTTGTATAAATCAAAAATATCATTGCCGACCTGGTATAAGCTGCCGATCAAAAAGAGTACTTCCTGCATTTGCGTGTCAGCAGCTTCATCAAGACACTGGTGATAGATGATCACGCTCACTGCACCCTTCGTGTACGTTATCCGCCGCATGTCGTCTATCGCAATGTCACGGTTTTTTTGCCTTACGGTTTCAACCTGTATGTTCAATACATTTTTTGAGGCCTCAATATATTCTTTCTTGTGCGGTACATTGTGCAGCAGGTAAGTCTGAATCTCTTTTGCTACACACGCCGAAAAAGTAGTAGCATCGAAAGTTTCCGGCGCAAACGTTATTTGCCTGATGCTTTCCTGATCAAGTTTATCGATATCAAACAGGTCGTCACCTACCGGCGTCAAAATACCAAATAGCGTTGCCCGTTTGCGTTCATCAAGGGTAAGCGCTTTTCCATACAGCCTCTTGTAACTGCTGCATAAAAACGATGTAATGAACAAACCGTAGTAATCTAAGATCTTTCCTCTTTGTTCCGATTGAAATTTTCCATTATATTTTTTCTCCAGTTCATCCAGGTACGGAATGAGGAATTCCCTGTTGAACTTTTTTTGTATCCTGATCTCCTTATAAACTTTGCGCGCTATGCTGGTGTACCGAAAGAAACTCATCCCTGCTTTGTTAGATTCAAACATAGTTAAAAGTTGAGAAGTTTGCATGTTGAACGGAACAGGATAAAAGCTATTTGATGACAACTTTAATTTGACCCAGAAATCATAGGCTCTTAGCTTTGCCCACTTTATTACTGCAATGAATAAAGAGACTAATCCCTGGCAGGTCGTCGCCGAAAAAAACATCTACGACAACAAATGGATAAATGTAAAAGAGTACGATGTCATCAATCCTTCAGGTGGTAAAGGAATTTATGGCAAAGTGCATTTCAAGAATCACGCGATCGGCATAGTGCCGCTCGACGAACAGTATAACACCTGGCTGGTAGGACAATTTCGTTTTGCCACGAACAATTACAGTTGGGAGATCCCGGAAGGCGGAGGCCTGTTGAATGAGCCGCCCCTTGCTGCCGCGCAACGGGAACTACTCGAGGAAACAGGCTTGAAAGCGGACGGTTGGCGCGAAGTGCTGGAGATGCACCTCTCTAATTCTGTGACCGATGAGTATTGTTTTGTTTATGTTGCTACCGGTTTAACGCTCCATCAAACCAGCTTCGACGAAACAGAAAAAATAACCATCAAAAAGTTGCCGTTCAATGAAGCATACGAGATGGTAATGAACAACTCTATTACCGACGCGATCACGGTTGCGGCGATACTAAAGGTGAACATGCTATTGCAAGAAGGCAAGCTGGAATTGTGAATTGTCAATGGTGAATTGCGGGTGGCAAATGAAATTACGAACCCCCAATAACCCACTAACCCATTAAACCAATAACCCAATAAACCAGTAACCGAATAACCCAATAAACCAATTACGAATAACCCAATAAACCAGTAAACGAACTTCAAACCTCAAACCTCAAACATCAAACCTTAAAGATCATTGTCCAAAAACCGATCTCAAAAGATCAGTCACACGCGCCGCAGGATCTTTCCTGATCTTTTGTTCTTCGAGCGCTACTTGATAAAAGATCCCGTCGATTGCCTTTTGGGTAACGTAAGCGGTAAGATCGGTGTTTACCCGTTTGGTAGAAAACTTATTATAGACCGAAAATGTTTGGCTCCAGTATTTTGTCGCATCCACTTTATCAAGTGATTGCTTGATCACCGGGCTAAAC
>DASQJI010000035.1:0-2448 GCA_035631175.1 Parafilimonas sp. | reverse complement strand
TTTTTTTTGGCATCACTCTTGACCGTAGATCGTTCATCTTTAATCAAACAATAAATGATCATGAAAAAATTTATGGCGCTGATGCTTATTATTGGCTCATCCGGCACGGCAGCGATGGCACAATGTGACAAGAAAGTTTTGTACACGTCGATGAAGGAAGAATGGCTGAACAGTAAAGATGAAATACAGAAGACTGACCAGGATAAAGTGACGGTAGAGGTAAGCAAAACGAATATTGTTATAAATCACAACGACGATCCAAACGACCAGATGAAAGGAGAAATTAAAAATGCGGACTGCAAGTGGAGCGAAGCTTTCAAAAATGGCAAGACAACGATCCACGCGCAGCTCGTTGAAGGCAGCAATGATGTGCACGATGCAACCCTCACGATAGAAGGAAAAGACGGAGCAATGTTCATACTTATTGAACTTGCCGACCATCCGGATATGCGCATCAAAGCATACGTCGACAAATACGAAGAACAAGGGTGATCATTACGCGCCGGCAATTGCAGTTGTTGCAGCGACGATGCATTTAGGAGCATTGCAGGTGGTAGTCTACAAAAAATTTGAGGCACTTGCCTGGAAGGTGAAAGCAAATTCCGATTTCACGTTGCAAATTGCAGAGTTGAGATTGCCCGCCGAAGAGGCCTTGACAACCCGAACGTTATCGCAAGTTTAAAAGAAGCGAGGTTATCATAAACCTATTTAAAAAAAATAGGCCAGCCCAATCGTTGGATAATGAAAGAAAAGTTCGTACCGCCAGTCAGCCTTTATAGCTAAATGTTTTGTTACGTAGCCCTCAACGCCGATCGCACCGAGAAACGACGGACCAAAATCGTTCTCAAATTTTTCTATTCCGCCGTGATTGATCGGATCTTGTTCCTGTGAAAATGTAAGCCCCACCCCGGCTTGAAAGTACGGTCTCAGACGGCCGGTCGCGATATCATACTGGAATGATCCGGATAAGGTCTGAAGTTTTAGGATGTGATCATATTTATACGTGGTACTCGAGTACTCGTAAGTTTCGATTTCTTTATGCGTCGAGTAGGTGAACGCCACATCTAAAGACAAATTTTTACTGATGGACGGAGTTGTGATTTTAGTTCCAACTCTTCCTATCAGTTCATACTTATCTCCAAGCGGCAGTCCGCCCGCGTACAAGTACACTGTGGCTGTAGAATGTGGTTTTATATAAAACGAGGTATTCGTTTCATTGGGAGAAATACATTGATTCAAGCGGGATATAAAAGACAACATTTCGGGCTCGGCATAGTGCAGCCGCGTTACCTCGCTTTTGAGTTTGTCGCAGGTCCGTGAAAGAAACGAAAGCACATTTACATAGTTTCCTGTTGTCTCTATGCTGCCGTCGGTTCTTCGGATGTCATCGAAAATAAGCTGCGTTGAATCATTGTTCTTTACCACAAAAAATATAACATCTTTCATTCGCAGCGAGTATAACCTGTAGTAGCCTGTTAAAAGAAGTTTTGCAAAAGTGGTGGTGCGCGTGTTGTTCAGATCATTATACGAGACAGCCTCAAATGAGCTTCCTTGATCGTAGTGAAATGCCTTTGCATCAGTTACCACATATTTTTTTGAAGAAGTTCCGTTTTCGTTGTTACTGAACGTAACACCCGTCACCAGGCTGCCTTCAACGTCCTCCTGCAAATAACCGCGAAGCGTGTCCCCATTCGCAACGATCAAGTATCCTCCCGTAAATTTTTGCTGGGCAAAATTGTCGATCGATAAAAACATGAATAGACAGGGTAAAATGAATGTTGAAACCTTATTCATAAAGCAGTTGTTTTGACAGGCTAAAAATAATTAAAAAAGAATCAAGCAAAATGTTTCAACTCGAGAGGAGCGGACACACGCACAAGGCAGCCGCATGGATAGCGAAAATTGTAAGTTGATAAAAACAAGCGAGAATTCTTATTCTTCCTTGAGGGCGTCCTGTGTATTTAATTCAACCGGTTGCTCGAATTCTTCTTTGCAATCGAAGCAATGCCAAACCTGGTGGACGCCGATCGCATAACTCCCGAAGATCCATGTGAGAAACGAGATCAAAACGTTTGTCGTTTTTCGGTTTGACGTGATATATTCGATATTGTGGCTGCCGCAGTGTGGACATGCAATGCTTTTTCTTTTGATCTCTTTTAGCTCATGTAAAATTTCTACAGCATTTTCAATGTCTTCTTCTGCAACCATGATCTTTATCCCGCCGATAGCATTTGTAAGTATTGGGTTTATCGTTGCTGTGTTTTCATCCTTGAGCCAGCATCTGATGCCTGCTTCCTCAAGCCTTCCTAAGGTTAGATTTGCATCGATGTAATTGTCGAAGCTTTCAAGCAGTTTAAATTCCATATTCTTGAGGTTGTATTCCGGTCATGGAAAAGTGTTGGCATTTTACGTGAAAAAGTTAGTTGGGTCGCTTCCGTTTTATCTTCT
>DASQJI010000034.1:0-3048 GCA_035631175.1 Parafilimonas sp. | reverse complement strand
GCCTTGAGGTGTTCAAGGATATTAAGCAGGTTGTATTTGACAAGACAGGCACATTGACTACCGGCAATTTCAAAATTTCAAACTCGAAATTTTACAGGGATGAGGACTTTGCAAAACGAATTGCCTTTTCGCTCGAAAAATATTCGAATCATCCGATTGCCAAGGCAATCGCCCAATCGTTCCAAAGGAAAGACGAAATAAAATGGTCTGCCATAGAGGAGATAAAGGGGTTTGGAATGCGGGCAACAGATAAGGATGGTAATGTGTATATGGCGGGCTCATTCGCCATTGCCAAACATCTCACGAGCGATGCTTCGCACAGTGTTTATATCACCAAGAATGACGGCTTGCTTGCGTGGTTCGACGTGGAGGACCAGATTCGGAGCGAGGCGCAACATGTCATCAGCTTACTCAAAGCAAAAAAAATAAAGACGATTTTATTAAGCGGCGACAGAAAAGAAAAATGTGAAGCTGTTGCAGTACGACTCGGCATCGATGAAGTATATGCCGGCCAAACGCCCGAGCAGAAACTTCAAACGATCGAAGCGTTAAATCAACAAGCACCAACTGCAATGGTTGGCGATGGCATTAACGATGGTCCCGCTCTTGCAAAGGCGACTGTCGGAATTTCTTTGAGTGATGCCTCGCACATTGCGATGCAAAGCGCGCAGGTTGTGCTCATGAATAACGGGCTGAAAAATTTACCATTATCGCTGGGTTTGGGGAAACATACTTTCACGACCATAAAACAGAATTTGTTTTGGGCTTTTTTCTATAATATCATCGCCATCCCTGTCGCCGCAGTCGGATTATTAACGCCAACTTTCGCCGCGCTCATGATGGGATTAAGTGATGTAGTCCTCGCGATTAATTCAATAAGACTTAATTGGAAAAAAGTAGTCTAAATTAGCGTTCGCCAACAACGTTTAAATGTCTTCAGCCTTAACCATACTGCGCCAATACTGGGGATATGAATTATTCCGGCCGCAACAGGAAGCGATCATTCAATCAGTATTAGAACATAAGGACACACTTGCGCTTCTGCCAACGGGCGGAGGAAAATCGATCTGCTACCAGGTTCCGGCGCTCATAAAAGAAGGGTTGTGTTTAGTTGTAACTCCACTCATCGCTTTAATGAAGGACCAGGTTGAAAATTTAAACAAAAGAAATATTCCTGCGCTGGCTTTGCACAGTGGACAAAATTTTTCTGACGTAAAAAGAACTTTAGAAAATGCACTGCATGGAAATTTTAAGTTCCTGTATGTCTCGCCGGAACGTCTTCAGAGCAGGCTATTCAATGAATATCTGCCAGGTCTAAATTTGAATCTCGTCGCTGTTGACGAAGCACATTGCATCTCTCAATGGGGTTACGATTTCCGGCCCCCATACCTGCAGATCGCGACCTTGCGGGAAACAACGGATGCTCCTATAATTGCAGTAACCGCGTCTGCAACTCCTAAAGTTTTAGAGGACATAAAAGAGAAGCTACAACTGAAAAATGCGGCCATCTTTCGGCAGTCATTTGCGCGGCCCAATCTTTCATACAGTGCTTTTCATGTTGATAGTAAGATCAACAAAGCAATGGAAGTGTTGACAAACGTTGCCGGCAGCAGCATTGTTTACTGTAAAAGCAGGAAGCTTACAAAGCAGGTCGCTGGTTTGTTGAACCTTCAAAAGTTACAAGCGGACTTTTATCACGCTGGTTTAAACCACGAAGAAAGAAGTAAAAAGCAACTGGCATGGTTGAACGATGAAACAAGAATAATGGTTTGCACAAATGCATTCGGCATGGGTATCGATAAAGCCGACGTAAGAACGGTTGTCCATTACGATGTGCCCGAGTGTATTGAAAATTATTACCAGGAAGCAGGCCGTGCAGGCAGGGACGGGAAGAAATCTTACGCAGTGCTTCTACACAACGGTGAAGACAAATCGACTCTGAAAAATCTACCGGAGGTGCGCTTTCCACCAGTGCAGGAAATAAGAAAGATCTACCAGGCACTCGCTGATTACCTGCAGGTACCGGTGGGCATCGGCGAGGGCAGGTATTACGATTTTGATCTGAATGAATTCGTAAAAAATTTTAAGCTCGATGTGTTTGCCGTGATGAGCACATTGAAAGTGCTGGAACAAGAGGGATATGTTAGTTTTAATGAGAGCGTATTTCTGCCGTCACAAGTTTCGTTTTTAGTACCGAAGGAAATACTATTCGATTTCGAGAGGAGTCATCCAAAGCTCGAACCTTTGATCAAATGCTTGCTCAGGACGTACGAAGGCATCTTTGACAACAAGGTCTCGGTGAATGAAAAACAGCTTGCAAAACTCACCAAAAATTCTGTTGATGAGATAAAGGAAGGTCTCACTCAATTAAATGCGCTGGGTGTAATTGAACACGCGCCACAAAAGGAAACGCCGCAATTATATTTTCATACGAACCGCGCACCTGCAGAACATCTGCAAATAAACATAGAACAATACCGTCGACGCAAAGAAGACTTTAGGTTGCGGACGGATACAATGCTGCGATACATGGAAACTGCAACCGCTTGCCGCAGCACTTTCATTGCAAATTACTTTGGTGATAAAGAGGTAAGCGATTGCGGCGTTTGCGATAATTGTTTGAAGCGCAAAACTCTCCCGCTTTCTGAAAAAGAGTTCGCCCTGATCAAAGAAAGGATCGATAATGTTCTGACAAATAAGAATGTAGCGGTGCAGGACGTGTTACAGGCATGCCGCGGAATAAAAAAAGAAAAGCTTTGGAAGGTTTTAGAGTACCTGCAAGGCGAGAATTTAATAACGATTGCAGCGGATGGAAACGTGAAAGGTGCGGCGCGAAATGTTTGAAACGTGTCAGACACTTTTTACGGTCGGGGCGCTCGCGGCGACCTGACCGCTAAAGAACTGCCCTACTGAATCGGCGTTTTTGAGGCAAGGCATTTCACGAATGAAATCCGTCAGACCGCTTTAAGCGTTCCGACGGTTGGCCGATGTCAGACACTACCAACGTCTCCTGCTTCGTCCTCCTAAACCCAGCGCACCTAAAACGCT
>DASQJI010000033.1:0-1937 GCA_035631175.1 Parafilimonas sp. | reverse complement strand
ATCCTGCAATGCATTTTTGGCGCCGTACTTAAGCGGAAAAGAAAAAACAGAAAGCACAGAAGGATCAGCAAAAGACATCTTTTTACGTTTTACCTGGCCATCGATCTTTATAAAACTTTCCTGCCATGCATCTCTGAAACGAACATAATTCACTACGTCGGGCATATCCCTTTTTAGCGCTGGCCCGAGTGGCGAAGGCATATAAACATCGCCTTCCGCCTCTTGTCCGTTCATAGGTTCAGTCCATCGATACAGGCGAAAAATATTATCAGCGTTGGTATGAAACCGGTCGAAACTAAATTCATTCACGGCATATAAAAGAAACAACGAAAAACACGCAAGGCCCAGCGACAGGCCTATGATGTTGATCAGCGACAATACTTTCTGCCGGCCCAGGTTTCGCAACGCGATCTTGAAATAATGTTTGATCATTTTTCGGATTTACGAATTACGATTTACGATTTACAATTTGAACATTCATTCACAATTCACCATCGACCATTGACAACTCTGATCACTCATCACTCATCACTCATTACTCATCACTCATCTCGTCACTCCGTGCGCAATGATTTCACGGGATTTGCTATTGCTGCTTTGATCGCCTGCAAACTGATCGTGAACAGTGCAACGAGGATCACGACCGCTCCTGCCAATCCAAACATCCACCAGGCCATATTAATTCGATACGCAAAATTTTGAAGCCACTTATTTGTGAAATAATACCCGGCCGGAACTGCGATAACAAATGCTATTGAAATCAGTATCACAAAATCCCTGGAAATAAGCACAACAATTTTTGCCACAGCCGCACCAAGCACCTTGCGTATACCGATCTCTTTTGTGCGTTGCTGAATCGATAGAATCACGAGGCCCAACAAACCGATGCACGAAATAAAAATGAACAGTGCCGAGGCAATGCCGATGATCTGCTTCCATTTTGTTTCTGCCTCATAATTCTTCGCATTGATATCATCCATGAAGTCATATGAATACGGGTAATATGGCAATATATTTTTGAAAGTCGCCTGCAACAGGTTCAATGTATGCGGCGCGTCTGTCGGCTTTATCTTCACCCAAATCTCACCGAAATTGAACGCCGGTTCCATCGTGAAAACTTCCGGGGATATTTTTTCTTTTAACGACAGGAAGTGATAATCTTTCACAACGCCTACGATATTTACTTTCCTGTCGTCGTGCGACTCGCCAAATTCAACCTGCTTTCCAACTGCCTGGTCCAATTTCCATCCAGCTTCCTTCACGAAGCTTTCATTCACAATTATTGAATTCATCGAATCAGACGGGTACGATGCAGAAAAATTTCTTCCACGGATGATAGGAATTTTAAAAGTGGGCAGGAACTGGTCGTCGATCTTGCAATATTCTATTTCAATTTGTTTACCGTCCACCTTTGCCCCGGAAATACTTCGCCCGCTGCTTCTTGCAGCAACACTTATAATGTTTGGTTTGTTGAGCAATTCGTTTTTGAAAAGTGCCGGCAATTTGTCGCTCGAATTATTCACGGGAATATTCATTCTAACCAGGTTCTCTCGATCATAGCCAAGATCTGCGTGAAATAAAAAGTTCAATTGTGAATTCACCGCAATGCTACCTATGATCAAAAAAATCGCCAGTGCAAACTGCAGCACGATCAATGCCCTCGTCAGATAATTCCTGCCGCCAGGCGTCTGCCTGCTATACAAAACCTTTACCGGCTCGAACGAAGAAAGTACAAGCGACGGATAAAACCCAGCAGCTAATGCGGTCACCAAAAGCAACAGGAAATAGCCTGTATATAAATATCCGTCAGACAAATAAGACAGGCTCAATTTTTTATTGGCCAGTTCATTAAAGAACGGCAGAACCAACTGCGTCAAGGCAATTGCAATGACAAAGGCTATCAACGAGACAACGAACGATTCTACAAGGAATTGCTT
>DASQJI010000032.1:0-5282 GCA_035631175.1 Parafilimonas sp. | reverse complement strand
GAATATGCGATGATAAAAGCTGCGGCGAAGATGGGCTGGATTGATGAGAGCAAAGCAATTATGGAAACACTCACATCCATAAAACGAGCCGGCGCAAGTTTGATCGCAACGTACTTTGCGAAGGAGGCGGCGAGCATGATGGGATGAGTAATGAATAATGAGTGATGAGTGATGAGTAAAAATTCTAAAAGTTGGACTAACTTGACCAGCCAAAATTTTTTGACCCTAAAAAATCAAAACCATGTTTTTAGAACTTGCTCACACGAAACTCCCCATCTTCCAACTTTCGCAAAAGCTTGCAATGGAATCTTATGCGATTACAAAGTGTTTTCCTTCCGAGGAAAGGTACGCGATGATCCAACAGATCAGGCGGGCTGCACTGTCGACTCATCTAAACATCGCTGAAGGTTGCTCCCGGAAATCTCTCGTAGAACGGAGAAGATATTTTGAAATTGCAAGAGGCTCTGTTATTGAGATTGATGCTGCTCTCGACATTGCCGTTAAACTTCGTTATTGCTCTTTAGAGCATCTAAAGGAACTTGGGGAAGCCATTGTCAACACTTTTAAACAATTAACGGGTTTGATGAACTAGGCGCGTCCCACACTCATTACTGATCACTCATTACTCATTGTTCACCATTCACAAAATGAATATCTCCACCAGCATCTCCCTCTTCTCCCGCGCTCAGCAGGCCATTCCCGGCGGAGTAAATTCTCCGGTGCGCGCATTTAAAAGCGTGGGAGGTACTCCGGTCTTTATAAAAAATGCAATGGGTGCTTACTTATATGACGCGGATGACAACAAATACATCGACTTCGTCAACTCGTGGGGACCGATGATATTGGGTCATGCATTTGGACCGGTTGTTGAAGCGATTCAAAGAAAGGTATTAGATTCAACTTCGTTTGGTGCGCCGACGGAGCTGGAAATCGAAATCGCTGAGCTCATCAAAAGCATGGTGCCGAACGTTGACCTCATTCGGATGGTCAATAGCGGCACGGAGGCATGTATGAGCGCGATACGCTTGGCAAGAGGATTCACCGGCCGCAACAAGATCATAAAATTCGACGGATGTTATCATGGTCATGCAGATTCGTTTCTCGTCAAGGCGGGAAGTGGTTTGGCAACTTTTAACATTCAAACCGTTCCGGGTGTAACGGCTGGCGTCGCTGTGGATACATTAACTGCTCCATACAATGACCTGGACGCAGTACGCAATTTGATTGCGGAGCATAAAAATGAGATCGCGGCGATCATTATCGAACCTGTTGCCGGAAACATGGGCTGCATACTTCCGCAAAATGGTTTTTTAGAAGGTTTGCGAAAATTATGTGATGAAGAAAATATCATCTACATTTTTGATGAAGTGATGACCGGTTTTCGTTTGTCGCCGGGTGGCGCACAGGAACGATTGCGGATCGACGCAGATCTCGTTACGTACGGAAAGGTGATCGGTGCCGGAATGCCCGTCGGTGCGTTTGGCGGGAAGCTGGAAATTATGAAACACATTGCACCTCTTGGAAATGTTTATCAGGCCGGTACGTTGAGTGGAAATCCGCTTGCTATGATCGCGGGCTTTACTTTGCTTTCATACCTGAAAAACCATCCTTCCGTTTACGAAGAATTAGAAACGAAAGGACATTATCTAAGATCAGGGCTGCAAAAAGTTTTTCAACAGTCAGGTATTGCGTTTGTCATAAACCATA
This sequence comes from Parafilimonas sp., assembly GCA_035631175.1. GTDB lineage: Bacteria > Bacteroidota > Bacteroidia > Chitinophagales > Chitinophagaceae > Parafilimonas. The sequence continues at coordinate 3,575 of DASQJI010000032.1, read as the reverse complement.
TGGGCTCGATGATCTCCGTTCATTTCAGCGGGCAACCTGTTGTCGATTTTGCATCGGCGTCATCAGCCAACAACGGTCTCTTCAGCAAATTTTTTCATGCGATGCTTGATAGCGGCATCTATCTTCCGCCGTCTGCCTTCGAGAGCTGGTTTTTGAGCAATGCATTAAGCTACGCAGACCTGGATTTTACAATTGAGGCGGCAGGAAATGCCTTGAAATATTTAGCTTAGAAGTTTTATGGCTGAGTCAAACCACCTGTTCCCAATATTTCTCAAACTGGAAGAATTAAACCTGCTGATCGTCGGCGGGGGCAACGTTGCCCTTGAAAAATTGAACGCAGTTTTAAGTAACTCTCCGAAAACAAACATTCGACTGGTTGCGCGTGAGATCAGTGATAGTATCAAAACATTGGTTGCCGGGCGTACAAATATTGAATTGCTCGAACAAGCGTATCAATCCTCTCACCTCGAAAATATACATCTTGTCATCGCTGCTGTAAACGATGTTTCGCTGGCTGAACAAATTCTAAATGACGCTCATCACCGGAATCTTCTTGTGAACGTTGCGGACAAACCTTCACTCTGCGATTTTTATTTGAGCTCTGTCGTACAAAAAGGAAACCTCAAACTTGCCATTTCAACAAACGGTAAGTCGCCCACAATAGCGAAACGTCTAAGAGAGATCTTTTCTGAATTACTTCCGGAAGAAATTGATGAAGTGCTCGATAACATGCAGCAGATCCGGAATACGCTAAAAGGTGATTTCGCTGAAAAAGTCGCACGGCTTAACGAGATGACTAAAACGTTTCTGGCCGGCAAGCAACAATAAAAAAAACCCCGCTTTCGCGGGGGTGAAGGAAGAGTACTCATTTTTATTAACACCAAAAACTTCCTTGTTTCTTATGAACTCCTTTTTTTGACTAAATGTTGCTTCATAACTGATAAATTTTTCTAAATACTAACGGGTTGTGCTATTAAAGTTGAGTCGAATGATGCCGATCCTCGCAGTAAAATAGTGTCCAAATTTCACGAACGTCAGCGCACGTCTTTCCCGCGAAGGCGGCAAATAGAGGAGGCACTTGCAAGAGAAAAACAAACTGAAAAAAATGAATCGATGTTTGAAGGATAAATTGATTTCAGATTTCAATACCGGATGGAAAGATTTATTTATTGGCCTCTAAAACTACTTAGAGCAGATGCCCGGTCGGGGCCCGGCATGACGGCCGCGTGGTTGTCATATGTTCCGGCAGCAAAATAGATCAAACGAATTTCTCGTGGTCGATCTTAATAACAAACACGCTAAATACTAATCCGTGTATCTGTAGATATCGCAGCACCTTTTCCCTTATCTTCATAAATCTTTTGACTTCAGCTTGCTTATATATATGAAATCTTCCATTGTCATCGTCGGAAGCTCGAATACTGACATGGTCATCAAAACCAGTCATTTGCCTGCGCTCGGAGAAACTGTTTTGGGCGGCACCTTTTTCATGAATGCAGGTGGCAAGGGCGCAAACCAGGCGGTCGCAGCCGCGCGGCTTGGCGGAAATGTTGTCTTCATCGCAAAAACGGGTGATGATATTTTTGGAACGCAGGCTGTGGAATTGTTTCAATCCGAAGGGATCGACACATCCTGCATCGTTACAGACCACCGGCATCCTTCAGGAGTCGCACTAATAACTGTTGACGCGCATGGCGAGAACTGTATTGTCGTCGCGCCCGGAGCAAACGCTGCGCTAACAGCGAACGACTTGAAACATGCATTGCCCAAACTTGATGCGGCATCGATCATACTAATGCAACTGGAAATACCTGTCGACACAGTGTCCTACGTCGCAGCAATTGCTGCTGAAAGAAAAATCCAGCTTGTGCTGAATCCTGCGCCGGCGTGTAAACTACCTGACCAGTTATTACGGCATGTGTCGGTGATCACACCGAATCAAAAAGAAGCAGAAATGCTTACGGGCGTAAAAGTGACAAACATTGCGACGGCTGAGCAAGCTGCAACATTTTTAAATGCAAAAGGGATTAAGACGGTGATCATTACGATGGGAAAGCAGGGCGCATTGCTGTTGCATGAGGGCAACTGTAAAATGATAACAGCGCCAAAAGTTCAGGCAGTGGATACGACCGCGGCCGGCGATATTTTCAACGGGGCATTGGTAGTTGCTTTATCTGAAAACAAATCGATGGAAGATGCGGTAAGGTTTGCGTGCAAGGCTGCTGCCATATCTGTCATGCGGCTCGGTGCGCAGGCGTCTGCGCCATACAGAAATGAAGTGATGCAGACCAGTATCCGATGAACAGATTTCACAATTAACAATAGATCAGTACTCAATCAATTGACACATGTTCATTGTACACTCATACTCCCTTGCAGTTGTCTTTTGTATCATCACTATGCTTTGCTGGGGTTCGTGGGCAAACACCCAAAAGCTGGCTTCAAAAACCTGGCGATTTGAATTGTTTTACTGGGATTATGTCATCGGCATTTTGTTGTTCTCACTTGTAGCAGCGCACACACTCGGCAGCATGGGTACTGAAGGCAGAAATACAACAGACGATCTTCACCAGGCGAGCACGGCAAATGTGTTGAGCGCTTTTATTGGAGGAATAATTTTCAATGCGGCGAATATTTTGTTCTCTGCTGCTATCGCGATCGCTGGCATGGCCGTTGCATTCCCTCTTGCGATTGGATTAGCACTGGTACTGGGCGTCATGGTCAATTATTTTGCAGCTCAAAAAGGCGATCCTGTTTTACTCTTTGCCGGTGTCGCGTGCGTCGCAGTGGCGATCATCATCAATGCGATCGCTTATAAAAAGAAAAGCGGCAGTGAACAAAAAGTTTCGACGAAGGGCATTGTTCTTTCACTTGTTGCAGGATTGCTGATGTCCTTTTTTTATCGTTTTATCGCAGCTTCAATGGACCTAGAAAATTTTGAAAACCCTGCAGCCGGAAAGATGACGCCTTATACTGCTGTATTTATCTTTTCGGTTGGAATTTTTGTCAGCAATTTTTTATTCAATACCATCCTCATGAAAAAACCTTTTGATGGTCCGGCCGTTACATACAAGCAGTATTTTAAAGGAAGATTTGCAACTCATATGGTCGGTGTGCTGGGCGGTTTGATCTGGGGATTGGGTAATTCTCTTAACCTTATAGCCGCAGGTAAGGCGGGTCCTGCGATTTCATATGGACTTGGGCAGGGCGCAACGCTCGTTGCCGCGCTGTGGGGCGTCTTCATCTGGAAGGAGTTTACGAACGCCCCAAAAGGCACGAACAGTTTGATCACCGCGATGTTTTTGTTCTTTATTGTTGGGCTGGGGTTGATTATTTATGCGGGACGATAACTGTCTCGTTGTATCACGCATTTATTTAATGACATGGCTAGCCACATTCACTCGTCAAAATCCTTTCGCCAGGCGACCCTTGAACCGGCCTCTCTTTACCATCGATGACTTTTATAAAGGAGGCTCCGATGGAGCCACAAGAAACGTTTCCCGGTTTTTTATAAACAGGTGGCTCCTCTGGAGCCGACAGATGCGACACAAAAAAATTTTCCGAGCGAAATAAGT
>DASQJI010000031.1:0-9546 GCA_035631175.1 Parafilimonas sp. | reverse complement strand
TACGGCGTCACGCATATGAATGAAGTGGTTGAATTTTTTAAAAATGAAAATTCGCTTAAGCCAGTCGTCGTAAATACGCGCGAAGAGTTTTTTGATTCACAGCAGCAGTTCGATGTCGATTTCAATGATGTGAAAGGACAGGAAAATATTAAACGTGCACTTGAAATCGCAGCGGCCGGTGGGCATAATGCAATACTTATTGGTCCGCCGGGGGCGGGAAAAACCATGCTTGCGCGGAGATTGCCAACTATTCTTCCGCCGCTGAGTTTATATGAGGCTTTAGAAACGACAAAGATTCACAGTGTGGCAGGCAAGTTGCCTGAAAATAGTTCGCTGATCAGTAAGAGGCCTTTCCGCTCGCCACATCATACGATCAGCGATGTGGCACTGGTTGGCGGAGGTGGAATTCCGCAGCCGGGTGAAATTTCTTTAGCACACAATGGTGTTTTGTTTTTGGATGAATTGCCGGAATTCAAACGTACAGTTCTCGAAGTGATGCGTCAGCCGATGGAAGAACGAAGAGTTAGTATTTCGAGAGCAAAAGTTGCAGTTGATTTTCCCGCAAGTTTTATGTTGATAGCTAGTATGAATCCGTGCCCCTGCGGCTTCTACAATCATCCCGAACGTGAATGCACGTGTCCACCCGGCGCAGTACAAAAATATTTGAACAGGATATCGGGTCCGTTACTCGACAGGATCGATTTGCATGTTGAAGTTACACCTGTTGCATTTAGCGAGTTGAGCAACATGAAATCGAAAGGCGAATGTTCTGCATCAATCCGGGAACGCGTTATTAAGGCACGAGATATACAAACCGAACGCTACAAAGAAATTGAGGGCATGTATTGCAATGCGCAAATGAGCAGCAAACAGCTCAGAGAAATTTGTGTAATAAACCAGGCCGGCGAAAATTTATTGAAACGTTCAATGGAAAAATTGAATTTATCTGCACGCGCTTATGATCGCATTTTGAAAGTCAGCCGCACTGTGGCCGATCTGGCAGGAAGTGATGATATTAAAGTCGAACATCTAGCAGAGGCCATTCACTATCGAAGTTTGGATAGGGAGGGTTGGGCGGGATGAGAATGGGGAATTCGCAATTGTGAGTTGTGAATGCCTGCCCGACCGGAAGGCTGCGGTCGCTTCTGTGCCGGTCGTTGAACGGGTTTGTAGAAGCTCAATTACCGTTTCCGGATTTGTGGCAAGTATGCAGGCCGGTAATGTGGGATGGGTACTTGTGCTAGTAGACATTTTCAACTGTTAACTCAAAAAGTTTCTTGACCAGAGACTACAAACTTAAAGACCAGCACAGGTTGTATTTTACCGCGTTGCTGCTATTAACTCGATACCTGCCCGTCCGCTCAGTCTCAAAATTGAATCAAAATAAAAAATTCTTTTGGCCACAAGAGACTCCTCGAAAGTTATTATCAAACCAAAGGAAATCAGTCGTCGACATGTTAATTGAATTTTTGGTGTTCACTTCACGGGCAGAATGGTTGAAAATAAATTAATTCACATGCACATTTTATTTCAGCCTGAATGTCCTTATATCACGCCATAATCCCGCACGTGAAGCGACTTCCTCCAATTCGTTGTTCAAAAACTCCTCCTGTCGCCTTTCGCGCCTGGCGAACAGGAGGAGTGAAAAGGGTCTAATTACTCAATGCAAATGCATTCGTGTCGCCTGCATCGTAACCGTATTGTAAACGATTGCTGCCGTCGGTTGCAAGAGCATAGACATTCAGGTTCTCTGCAAATGCCGCCTGACCCGGGCAGCTGCCGAGCAATTGTGTAATCGGAACATTCTGAGTATACACGCCAGCGATGAGCGTAAAATCGGCTGCACTGGTGACCACATAACGGTCCGCTGCTACTCCCGTGGATTCACTGCCATTCCCCTTCACGACGCCAAAACCAAATGTGGCGAAATTGCGTGGCTGCGTTGCTTCAAAGCTGATGCGCGCCTTTTGCGAAATATCAGTGTACTTAATGAATCCGCATTTGCCACTCTTCACTGGCAGCCCCGTCACAGCATCAATCACCGGGTTCCCTGCTGCATCGACCAACTCTACATCGTGGATGTCCGCATGGCAGGGTGCATTGTCAACGCGAAGCTTGATGGTGAGGTTGCGAGCGTTACTGCCTGCAAGATTGATGTATGCATCGGGTGCGGGTTCGCTGTTACCGGAGTTGGAATACTCCGAGACCTGGAACACTGTTCGCGGAACCGGAACCACATGAAACACGCCTGACGCATCTTTGCTCAGCAATTCGAGATCAAAACGATACAAGCCGTCGGAAAGCGAGTTGCTGTCAATCCATGCACCGAAGAAATCGGGGCTTGTCCACTGCAGGGTGAATACTTTATCTGCCGCGGCAACACCCGGATCGCTGTACACATCCCATTGAGGAATGCGGTAGCCAATGTTGTCGCCGCTGCCTTCAGCGCCAAGTACGGCCGAGTGCGTTTCAAAATGATACACCCCACCCACATTGGTGATTACATAATAGCCCTTGTTGATCTGACCTCCAATCACCGAGGTAACCGGGGACAGGATAGAAGTCAGGTTGGCATCTTTTATTTTCGTTTGCGTCCAGCGGTAATGCGTGATGTTTCCTGCAGGCAGGCCATCGCCAAACAAGATTCTCAAACCAAGCATGCCTCCAAATGGGCTGATGCGGTGTGAGTCAATAATGTCGGTACACCCCACGTTGAGCATAGTTGCCGTGTGCGTGCCATTTGCAACGGTAACAGTGTTTGCGTCAACCTGCTCCACGTGCAATGCAGTTGCACCCCACCCCACTGATTTGAACCAAACGATTTCACCCTGCAACTGATCGTCGCAAGTGCACGGCATCACGCGCGAATCTGTAATGTTGATGTCAATGTTGGTGTTGCAGTGATAATTCCACCAGGTGTTGCAAGGAATGGGTGGGCGATAAACGGTTTGCCAGACGTGGTTGATGCACGCTTCTACCCAGATGTAGATGTTGAGCGGTCCATCTTCGAACAGAAGATTTTCCCACAGCTCAAAGTTGCCATCACAATCGGTATAAACAATGTCGTCAGGATCCTCTTCCAGGAAATAAAACCATGGCCAGTAAATAGGCCAAAGGCAGAAGTACGGATAAAGAATTTGGTGGTGTTGTGAGAATGCAGCACGAAGATCATTCACCGACGTGGTGCTGATCGCCTTCGACACATGATCCGGCAATGCGCTCACTGCCGGCATTTTTGCAGAACGTGTTTCAACACTCTTGTTCATCCCCAGTGAACGCAGCGGCAAATTAAACTTCTGCATGCTCACCGGGCCAATTGGATTAGGAACAGGAACAGGCAAAGGATTCACCTGCTGCTGAAGCCCTTTAATTTTTTCCGCCACCTCCACAATTACCCAATCCGGTATACGCCTGTAATAAATAGGCAGATGAGGCAGTAGGAATTCGGTTTCCACCTCGCACACATGCACACGCATGTTGCAGAGCGAAAGGTCTTTCCACTCGCCATCAATGAAAAAGCTTTTGTGAATATGACCTTTGATAAGGCACCAGTTCAGGTACAACGGGCGCAGTGCAGAAGCGGGAATGTGCGCCACATCAATGAGCCGCTTGTCAGTGAAGCTGGCGGTGGGACGGTACGCCGATGCTTTCAGCAGATCGCGCTCAGTCAGGTCAGTGAGTGTTAGCCCGGAAGGAAGACCTGGTGCGAGATAAATCTTTTCAGAACCATCCGGAGGAAGATGCTTATCGCTGATGCTGGCCTCCCTGCCATCAAACGGAATTGATGCTACCACCTTACCCTGAGCATTTACCACGTATGCATGCAGGTTGTCTGATTTTTTCACACCGGCATTTTCTGAAAGCCGCACCGTGAGTGAGGATAACTTACTTTTTTTACTTGCCATTGCTTATGTTTTTTCCGCCTACTCTGAAACCCTTTTCGGCATCCGGGCGCTTACTCTTTTAAACGGATTTTCAGCTTCCTCCCTTTTTCGGACTGTTATACATAATTATATCCCAGGGTAATAATGTTTCTGGTATCAGGCTCTGTATATGTCCATGGGTTTATAGTGCCAGCGATAGCCGGGTTTTGATGATTTCCTGCTGCACTATTGTACCACATCCACCATAGCCGATCAAGATTGGCGTGATGCAACCAGAATACAGGATCAGCAGGTGAATCGTAAGTGCCCATCGTTCCTCCAACCCATATATGAACTCCGCCGTGTATGCCGTTGATGGGAGTGGTGAATGTATCATAAGTGGTTTGAGACATTGCCGATGCAGTTCCTGAGACCGTTGCGCTGAGAGCGCTGTCATCATGCAATCCCCGAATTACATTTATTGTGCGTGTAGGTGTATGAACCGTGGGAAGAATTCCGGAAAGCCAATCAGGGAAATGTTGCTCAGATGGGTTTGTCCAATCCCAATAAGGTATGCAAACATCAGGGTGATAATTATGTAAGGCTTCCTCAAACAAGAGCAGGAAGATGCGATGCCATGGAAGAAGCAGGGTGCTGCCGTGCTGGCCGAAAACAATGTTATGCGTTTCCACCATTTGCCCAAGCGTGCCATCATTATTTACCATATTAAATGCACAGATGTATCGCTGCTTCTCGATCTCAGTAAGCGTTGCCTGGTCCTTACGATGGCACATGGGAGGAAAAAACCAATGCCATTTACTAATCATGGAAGCAAGTGATTTGTCCATCTCCATCATCTTTGCAAACGTCATTGGCGAACGAGAAACAGTTCGAAGATTCTCATTTAATAGTTCTTCAAACTTTGAGTTCTCAGTCATTCGCATTTTGCCGTTTTTCTTTGATGACTCTGCCCTGTTTGTTTGTTTTTTCATTTGATTTATAATTTTTTGTTGGTCGTTTCAGGCCACGATACAGGCGCGTACTCCTTCATGGATCTTTAGGTTCCTGCCAAAGATTTGTTTCCAGAAACCTCTCCTCTCCATCTGCCTTTTTAGATCCTTTCCCGGGCTCAAGCGGACGATGAACGATGGATAATACCCACGAGGAAAGGGTTAATTAAAATCAGGTCAGCGACGAAGTTTTACTAGTTGGGTAACAAAATCAAGAAGAGCAATTGAAGCAATCAATTCACGAGTAAGATAAATCATTTTTTGTTTTTTCCAAATAAATTTTGATGCACAGCAGCAGTTCGACGTAAATTAAATGATGTGAAAGGGGAGGAAAATATAAAGGCGCACTTGAATTGCAGCGGCGGGAGGGCATAATGCACTACTTATCGTCTAGCTGGTGCAGTACAAAAATATTTCAACAACATCCCTGGACCATTTGTTTGCCAGGATTGATATGCATGTTGCAGTTACTCCTGTTGCATTCAGTGAGCTGAGCAATTTGAAATCGAAACGCGATGTTCTCCATCAATCCGAGAACTTGTTATTAAAGCACGAGATATACAAACGGAACGTTACAAAGAAATTGAGGGCATGTATTGTAATGTTACAAAGGAGCGTTCTTCGGTGCAAACATTCAGACTGGCCGAACCCTTGCAGACCACGCGGCGCCTGATGATATAAAAGTGAAATGTTTGACAGAATCTAATTGCAATACAGCTCAGCCAAACGCTTCATTATTTAAAGTTGAAAATCAATGGAAGGAAAAAAGTAACAAAGAACACCCATATAGCGTAGACAGGAAGAAATGATGCGATTGCAGCCCCCACTTCTGTTTTATCATTCTTCCTTCTTAATGCTTTGAGCAGTCTTATTGTTATAAAAATTAAGTTCGTCAACATTAATATATTTCCTCCAAGCACCGCAATTCTGTTGGGAGTAATGCCCCACGCTGAGATTCTAAATACAATTGCGGATAAAGCAATTCCATTTACAATTAAAGTAAGAATCGATAGCACGAAAAGAATTAAAGTTTCTGGATAATTTTTTGTAGGCGTGGACGTACCTGCGACAGAAAAGAATATAATAGCCATAACTCCAATCAGCAGGCCGTTGAACGTCATAAGAAATTCCCTGTCATTGTAAAGGTCCTTCCCCGAGATAACAATGGCTGCCAGGTAAGCTGCCAGGGTTACCAGGACAAGCGGACTAAATATTTTTGCGATTAGGGGTGAAACTTTATTTACAATTTGAGGATTTGTTTCTGTAAGATAAGTGCCTATTATCGGTATTGTCGCAGCAGCACAAATCACCACATTTTCAAAATAGAATTCTTTAATGTCCAGATCGATGAGGGAGAAAAGGCCGATTGTGGCACCTGTTAAGATACCCCCTGCGATTACTATAAGAGCCATCATTACAGCGAGGTTCCCATTGTATCTTAAAAAATCGAGTCGGCCTTCATAATTGCTTAAGCTTCCGCCAACAAAAGCATAACATAAGATACACCACAGAAATAATGGTAAGTGTATGCACGATAAAAGCAAACTGTCGCTTCCCTTCTGATCTGGAAGCAAGTTTATGAAAAGCAAACAAACGAGTATTGCGACGATTATAAAAACAATTGCTTTAGTTTTTAACTTGTTTCTCCACGCGAAGTACAAGCTCAGTATTGGGAAGACTATGAAACCAATGTTTCTCTGGTAAAAATACTCTTGGTCGAGGTGAAAAAATGCAGGGAGCTTTGCAATAATGCCTGCGAGAATAGAAGCGATGATGACAAAGGATATGTCCCTGGTCGTTCCCCAATACAGGTCCTCACTTTCGTAGTTAAGTCTTTCATTCCAGAAATCGGCAATTTTGTTCTCCTTCAGTTCAGGGTAAATCATATTAAACTGTTGTTTGAAACCCGACTTGTTGTGCCTGTACAACTTCTCAAGCTGGCGGGGGTTGTCAATGTGTAACAGGATATCATTTTTCATAAAAATCGTTATAGTATTTCTTGATAATTTTCTTTCATATAGGACTGTATGATTAGCCAAAGCCGACGAGTCCTTCACACTTCATTCGGCGCTTCTGCGTACGAAGTGCTTTGAAATACAAAGTAAACGTAAGTTCTTTAGAAATCCAATGATTGATGTAAACTTTTTTATGTACAATTCTAAAAGGGCGAAAAAGCAAATTCAAATGCGCAAGTTTCAAGGGCAAAGGTGGCGGTTGATTTGCGCGGCCGGTTACGATGCAGACATATTATTGAAATAATTGTTTTACGGATATTTTGTTCCGGCAGAAGAATCGCAGCAGCATGTGAACGCGACGTAGCAATTGCTTTTTTGTATACTGGCAAATGCCGACCCGTGGGAGACAGCGCCTTGACATCGCTAATCGCGTAGGAATTGTTTCCGCTGTGCTTTTTGTTTTTAAGCTGCACGTTCAATCGATTAAGAGCAATAAAATGGTCTATATTTGTTGAAGCCTTTTTAAAGATGCACGATTCCTGATTCAATACCTCAACGGTTATACGACAAAAGCTGACGGGACGACGAAATTTAAGTTGATCCAGAGTTTTTACCTTAAAGAAATTTAGAAAGGCAATTTTTTTTGCAGGAGGGTGAACGCAAACTACACAACGTTCATTTATAAAAGGCGGCCAGACATCAAGAGACAGTGATGAGAAACCGAAGGAACACCATTCAAAAGTCGCATGCCACTTAGTTGTTACCCGATAATGGTAAGACATTTATAATTCGAATGCTCAAAGCTGTTAAGAGAACAAGCGATCATCTCATAAACATCCAAAAACAATTCTCATGAAAAAAAAATTATCTCTTGGATTAGCAGTTGCATTAATACTGTGCAGCCTGCAAAAAACACATGCCCAGAATTGGAAGATCGGGGGCAATATCGTTTCAAGCGATACCACATTCGGAACACAGAACAGTTTCGATTTAGAGTTCATCACAAACAATGCTACCAGGATGACCATAGTAAAGAATGGCAGAGTTTCTATCGGAACTGGTTCCTTCAACAAAGCAAAAATTACCACCGATGGAACAGTAGGTAATACGATGGCGTTGTTTGGCAACACCTTACATGGCATTTCTTTAGTGAATGACATTCCCACAATTGGCTTTAATAACTATTACAGTGGTGGATGGAAAACACTTAATAACGGTTACAGTGGATGGATTGCAGTTGATAATACCACGGGGAATATGCAGTTCGCAACCTGTCCTAGCGCCCTGGCGGGCGTTGCTGTTGCTCCATCCGTACGCATGCTGATCGCGGAAAATGGTAATGTAGGCATCGGCACTACCAGTCCCGGTTCCTTGTTGCATGTTGCGGGTAACCAAACACTAGCCGGCAATCTTACTTTCACCAATGGTACGCAATCCATTCAGTTCGCAAATCCCGGCGTTGCACCGGCTCCCATGATCTTTATGTTTACGTCTGGTACAACAAATGCGAGCCGCATGATCATTGCACATTCACCTGGTTTTCCTACCTGGGGTTTACAGTACACCGATGCCGGTGACCAATTTGACTTTTTGGGCGCTGGCACAAGCAGGATGTCTATCAATCTGTCAAATGGCAATGTAGGCATTGGTGTTGCAAGTCCGGCATATAGATTAGAAGTATGCGGAACCATACGTGCAAAAGAGGTACGTGTGGAAACCGGTTGGTGCGATTATGTATTTGAAAAAGATTATCAGTTGAGATCAATTGATGAATTAGAAAAATTTATTACTAACAATAAGCATTTACCGGGTATTGCGCCGGCAAGCGAAGTGGAAAAGGACGGTTTGAAAGTGGCGGAAATGAATAAGGCTATGATGGAGAAGATTGAAGAACTTACACTGTATGTTATTCAGTTAAGCAAGGATAACAAAAAGTTGCAGGAAGAAATTAATGCATTGAAGAAATAAGTTTGACAATCTAAAAAGAATTGACATGAAAAAGTTTATAAAATTTATCACTGAAAACATGCGGCAGGTGCTGCTCATAGTAGTCGTATGTACTTCAGGCGGTGTGATGGCGCAGCGCGGTACACAACCCCCTGAAGAATTCGGGAATATCAAAAAGTCGGTAAACCTGACTTCCTCATCACAATATATTGGTGCAAAAAAGGACTATACTCAAAATGCCTGTGGCTTTTACCCTGCTTCCGGAGTTCGCGTACAGGCAATATCAACAACTTATGGTGGCAACGGTTGCGCGACGGTCATTACATCCGGTTCAAGCACTGTATATTTTACCGCAAAGGATAAAGTGATCCTTCTTCCTGGTTTTATAGCTCGAGAGGGCTCACATTTCATTGCCTGCGTTGAAGCATGCTCCAGTGGGTTAGTTCCTCCGACGCAGGCAATGAGTGACGCGAGAAAAGATATAAAAACTTCGGTTGCACTTGAAGCGGGTATTTCGCAGGAAGCTGCGTTGGCAAATGCAAAAACCGATGAAAGCATTACCGTAGCACCTAATCCTTTTAGTGGATCCTTTGTATTATCCATCAATGCAAACAAATATGGCAGAGCGCGGGTTGCTATTTATAACTCTTTTGGAGGAATGGTAAAAGAACTACAACAAGTAAATCTTGTAAAAGGTTTCAACAACCTTTCATTTAACGGCTCCAACTTTGCATCGGGTGTTTATATGCTCGAGGTAAATTTTGGTGATTC
>DASQJI010000030.1:0-8516 GCA_035631175.1 Parafilimonas sp. | reverse complement strand
CAATCAACAGGAATTGCAAGCATACATATCACTTCAGCAAATTTTTGATCTCATTCAACTTCATCAATGCCTCGACGGGCGTAAGCCGATTAATGTCGATATGGTCTAAGAGCTCGCGTATCGTGCCGAACGTTTGTGAATGTGCATCGAAAATGGAAAGCTGTAGTTGGGGCGCCACGATCTTTTTCCCGGCATCAAGGCTTTCTTCCTGCTTTGCTTCGAGCTGTTTCAATATCTGGTTTGCACGGTCGATTAACTGTGGCGGCATACCGGCCATTTTTGCAACGTGAATACCAAAGCTATGTGTGCTGCCACCGGGCGCAAGCTTTCTCAGGAAAATGATCTTGTTGCCGATTTCCTTGTTGGTGACATGGAAATTTTTTATCCGGGGCAATTTATTCTCTAGTTCATTCAGTTCATGATAGTGCGTGGCAAATAGCGTCTTGGGCGCAGCGGGAGCAGAGTGTAAAAATTCCGCGATGCTCCATGCAATTGAGATGCCATCATAAGTTGAGGTGCCACGGCCGATCTCATCAAGCAGGATCAAACTGCGTTGCGAAATATTATTGATGATGCTGGCGGTCTCATTCATCTCCACCATAAAAGTACTTTCGCCTCCGCTTAAATTATCGCTCGCACCAACACGCGTAAATATTTTGTCAGTAAGGGGCACGCGCGCCTCATCAGCGGGTACAAAGCTGCCCATGTGTGTAAGCAAAGTGATAAGCGCCGTTTGTCGCAGCAGGGCACTTTTACCACTCATGTTCGGACCGGTAAGAATTATGATCTGCTGAGTGGACGGGTCCAGGAAAATGTCATTGGAAACATACTGCTCACCTGCACCGAGATTACGTTCGATCACTGGATGACGGCTTGCTTTTAATTCAAGTTCAAGGCCGTCGTGTAACTGTGGTTTTTTATAGTTGTATTGAAGGGCATTTTGTGCGAAGCAACACAAACAATCGAGTACCGCAAGGATGCTTCCGTTGTTTTGGATCGGCGCAATATAATCGTGCAGTTCTATGAGCAGCTTGTCGTAGATCTCCGCTTCGAGTGTCAATATTTTTTCCTCAGCACCGGTGATCTTTTCTTCGTACTCTTTCAATTCCGGCGTTATAAATCGCTCGGCGTTTGCGAGTGTTTGCTTGCGCATCCATCCAGCAGGAACCTTTGCTTTCTGTGAATTCGTTACTTCGAGGTAATAACCGAAGACATTGTTGAAACCAATTTTCAAAGTGTTGATGCCGGTTTCCTCGGCTTCCCGCTGCTGAATATTCACGAGAAACTGTTTGCCGCCACTGGCAATATCTCGCAATTCATCCAGCGAAGCGTCAACTCCCTTTTTTATTACCCCGCCTTTATGGATCGCAACAGGAGGCACTTCGGTTATTTCGTGAAAAATTTTTTCGCAGATATAGTGGCACGGATTAAGAGCGTCAGCAAGCCGTTTGATATATTCATCCGAACATTTACTACATAGTTGCTTTATCTGCGTTGAATATTGAAGGCCTTTCGCAAGATGCAGCACATCTCTCGGGTTTATTTTTTTCGACGGGATCCTGCTTACCAATCTCTCTATATCTCCGCAATGTTTTGTCAACTGTTGCAGTTGTTTGCGGAGGTCGGTTTGCAAAATGAGAAACTCCGTTGTGTCCAGCCTTTCGTTTATTCTAATGGAATCTTTTAATGGCAGCAAAAGCCAGCGTTTAAGTAAACGCGATCCCATGGGACTCACTGTGTTGTCAAGGATTGTTAATAAACTACTTTGCTGGTCGGTTCCGGTGCTCAGGAGTTCAAGATTCCGGATCGTAAACCGGTCCATCCACAAAAAATCTTCTTTTTCAAGGCGCTGAACAGTGGTGATATGTTGAAGGTTGGGATGTTCCGTCTCCTTCAAATAGTGCAACACTGCGCCCGCTGCTATAATGCCGTTGTGCAGATTTTCAATTCCAAAACCTTTGAGCGAATGAGTTTGAAAATGCTTTAAAAGATTTTCGGTGGCGAATGCTTCGTCAAAGATCCAATGCTCGAGCGTGTAGGTGTAAAACCGGGCTCCAAACTTTTCCTTGAATAATTTTTGATTAGAGCGCTGGTAGATGACTTCTGCCGGCTTTAAGGTTTGCAATAATTTGTCGGCGTATTCATGATTTCCTTCCGCAACAAAAAATTCTCCCGTTGAAATATCCAGAAAAGCCAGGCCGAAAACGTCTTCATTAAAGTGAACACCGGCTAAAAAATTATTGCTGTTGATCTCAAGCAATTTTTCATTCGTGGCAATCCCAGGTGTGACCAATTCCGTTACACCGCGTTTGACAATTCCTTTCGCCAGTTTGGGATCTTCGAGCTGATCGCATATCGCCACACGGTAACCCGCCTTTACCAATTTATGCAAGTAAGTGTCGAGTGCATGATGCGGGAAACCTGCCAGCTCACTACTTGCCGCTGTGCCGTTATTTCTTTTGGTTAGTGTAATCCCGAGCACATGTGAAGCGGTAATCGCATCGCTGCCGAAGGTTTCATAAAAATCACCTACCCGAAACAGCAAGATTGCGTCAGGATATTTTTGTTTGATGGCTTTGTGCTGCTGCATCAAGGGCGTATCGTCGGGCGGCTTTGCCATACCGGCAAATTTAGTTTAGGGGTTGATTGATAGACGTTGGTTGCGGCATTTGTGGATAAGTGCGCAGTCTAAAGTTACGGTTTAAAAACCAACCAGAAATTGGGTAAGCTGGCGTCGCTTATCTGCTCACAACCTGCACCAATACAGGGTTTTTCTTTTTATCCAACCTGTATATAAGTTTTAAAATATTTTCCCTAGACATTGCAGTGCATCCGGCAGTAGGGGAGTTTTCATCTCGCCACACGTGAAGAAAAATGCAGGAACCGTTTCCGCGTCTAACGGGAGTACTGTTGTAAAGCACCCAAACACCGTATTCGTAGAGGCTGTCCCTTCGCTTCATGTACTCAAAGCTTTTGTAGTCATGCTTTGCAGAATCCGATCGGATTAAGGTGTTGTAATACGCCGAATTTTCATCGTCCACGCACAGGTCAGTCGTGTCCACCCGTACGAAAGGCATATGCAGTTTTTCCAGATCGTGGTAACTGAAAACGGCTCCCAACTGAAATATACCTGCGGGAGATTTTCCATCGCCTTCGTGTTTCACCGGCATAGTATCCGGAAGTCGCAAAAGGTTTTCAGCGTCTTTTGCCAGTCCCGTTCGCCCGACCGTTACGCGGAATGAATAAACGAGTTTCCATTCTGTGTGCTCATTTTTTCTTTCATACAGTTTCATTGTGCCATGTATGGCAGAGAGCGATGAAGTTTCGACGTAGAGGGCTTGTTTTGAATTCTTAAAAAGCAAATCAAAACTGCTTATGGATTGGGCCTTTGGTTGAGAACTTGCGGCTATACAAGCCAGTAGCCAGGTTACAAATTTTCTCATAGGGCATCTCCTTTCAAATAGCAAACGCGGCAACGCGGCTCATAAATATCGGTTTCTCCTAAAACGATCTTTCCCGTCTGTTTGGTTTTTCGGTACGAAATGTTGGCGATATGACCGCAATGCACGCAGATGGCATGAAGTTTCGTAACGTAATCTGCGATCGCCAATAACATAGGAACGGGTTCAAAGGGCTGGCCAAGATAATCCATGTCAAGCCCTGCTACTATCACCCTTGTGCCTTGCAAAGCAAGGGATTCACATACTTTAACTATTTCCTTATCGAAAAACTGCGCTTCATCAATTCCAACGACGTCTATACCGGCGGCTGCTTGTAAAATGCTTCCCGCAGTGTCAACGGCGAGCGATGGAATCGTGTTCTCATTATGGCTCACAACATGCACAGGATGATAGCGATCGTCTATGGCTGGCTTGAAAATTTCGGTGCTAAGGTTGGCCATTTTCGCGCGCTTCAATCGCCTGATCAGCTCCTCGGTTTTTCCGCTGAACATCGAACCGCAAATCACCTCGATCCAGCCTCTTCGTTCGCCTGTTGTGTGCGGTTCTACGAACATCAAAATAAAAATTTGTTGGCAGCGTTATAACCTTAAAGTCGTAATTTTCAAATGTAAACCATCTCATGGAAAGAGTGGAGTTATTAATCGAACGCTTGCTTGAACAGTACCGCAATAACGCAGGAACAGACAAGCTAATGCTGACAGCGCAATTGCTGATAGCCGAACTGCAAAAAGAGCAACGAAGTGATGATCAGTTTGCCGGGCAAAAAATTTCAGTGTTTTATCCCGCTGCTTCTCATTTTAGTTCAAGTGCTTTGAAGGAAACGGTGGAAGAAGTTGTTATTCCGCAGGAAAAAAAATCAGCACCGAAAGTTAAACTTCCGGAACCAGAGCCTCCGGCGCCTAACCAACGCCAATTGTTCGATCCACTGTTAGAAATTCCGACGCTTGCATTAAAGCAACAGGAATTGAACGAGGCGATGGCGATAAAAGCTCAAAGCCTGAACGATAAACTAAAATCTGGAACAACAGAAATCGCGCATACCTTAAAAGATGGACCGATAAAAGATCTGCGCAAGGCGATCGGCATCAACGACCGCTATTTGTTCATTAATGAACTGTTCCGCGGCGATGAGATCATGTATGAACGCAGCATTAAAACCATCAATGGCTTTCATATTTACGGTGAAGCTGAGTTTTGGATCAAGCGTGAGCTGAAATTAAAATTGGGATGGAAAGAAGATAGTGAGGCAGTGAGGGTTTTTGATCAGTTGATCAAGAGACGATTCTCCTGAATATATGCGATGATCGCTTCTGTTGCTCCGACGCTCTCTTTCACGTAATCTCCTGAAATTTTGCTCGCCTCTGAATAAAGTTTTTCGTCGGATAAAAGTTCGTCAAGTTGTTGTTCCAGTTCAAGCGCATCATGCACGTCGAAAGCGCCGCCTCTTTTCACAAGCTCTATCGCCTCTGAAAAATTTTCATATTCCGGGCCAAACACAACCGGTTTGTAATACACGGCGGCTTCAAGGATGTTGTGTATGCCATCGCGGCCAAATCCACCGCCTACATAACAGACCGTTCCATGACGGTATAGAAATTTGAGCATGCCGATATTGTCAACGATCATGGTATTCACAGAATGATCTGCACTTGCAGTCGAATTTTTATAAGTGGAATACAAGACAGAAGACTTATACAATTTACAGCACTCCCTGATGCGGTCTTTCCCTATATCATGCGGTGCAATGATGAAGCGTAGGTCCGGATGCGTGTTCGCAAAATGATCTAATTCCTCGTCGTCTTCAAGCCAGGTACTGCCTGCAACGACGGTTTTCCTGCCTGAAATGAACCGCTCGATCTCAGGAAACGTTCTGCGTTCGGAAGCCACCTTCAATACCCTGTCGAATCTTGTGTCGCCGGTTACATCAACGTTTGTTATTCCCACCGACGCTAAAAGTTGTTTGGACCGTTCATCCTGCACAAAATAATGCGAGAAAAATCGAAGCATCTGCCTCCGCATTTTTCCGTACCACTGGAAGAAGGAATAATGCGGTAAAAAAATTCCGGATACCAGCAGCATCGGGATTTTTCTCGCGTGTGATTCCTTCAAATAATGATACCAGTATTCATACTTCACAAACAAAATAAGTGTCGGCTGCACGAGGTCGAGAAATCGCGATGCATTTTTTTTTGAATCGATGGGCAGGTAGAATATGTAGTCAGCACTATTGCTATTTTTCTGCACTTCGTAACCAGACGGTGAAAAAAATGTAAGTACAAGTTTACACTCTGGAGACAGCGCTTTGATTCGTTCCAGTAATGGGCGTCCCTGCTCAAATTCGCCCAATGAAGCGCAGTGCATCCATACTTTCTCAGATTTATCGTCACCAATCGCAGCTTTTATTTTGTCGAAGATCCCTTTTCTTCCATGATACCACCATGCAGCTTTTTGATTGAAGAACGAGAGAAGAAAAGCGGCAGGCGTATAAAGTTTTACAAAAAGTATATAAAGGAATTTATCCATGCAGCCTGCGCAAAGAAAGAATATTTGAAGCGATCAGTTGAAGTATGTTGTCTTCATGATGTGGATAAACATATTCATAAAAAAGGGGACGCAATGCATCCCCTTTCCGGTAAAGGAATGAAACTTTATTTTTTGCCTGAAATTGCTTTTATAGAATCGAGGTGCACCTGGATCTTCGGTAGAACCTGCTGAGCAAAGCTTTTCAAATCAGGGTCCTGCAGATCATTCGTCGCCTTTTGAAATTTGTCTACGGCGTCTTTATGATCGCTCAGCATATCATCCATGTATTGCTTGTCAAAATCTCTACCGGTTTTTTTGTTCAGATTATCCAGTTTCTTTTGAGAAGCATCGCTAAGGTTCGCGGGCAGCGTAATATTTTTTGTGGCAGCTATTTGTTTAAGCTGATCATTCGCTTGTCCGTGTTCGGTTACCATCATATCCGCAAAATTCTTCAGGCGCGGAGAAGTCGCTTTATCTTTAGCCACTTTGCTCAACTCAACCTCGGTCATACCAGCGTTGGCAACTTCCACTGCCCAATTGGCGTCATGCTCAGACACTGGCGTCGCCATTGTGTTGGCACCAGTATCGTTATTGTCCATCACGCTGTCGTTAACATCTTTTGCGCTGTCAACACTGTCCTGGGAAGTAGTACCGCTGTTACAGGCAACAAATGCACAAAGACAGCCTGTGAAGAATATGCTCATGAACTTTTTCATAAAATATGGAGTTTTATAGGTTATAAAATATTTCGTGCAGCAACGAATCAAATAATAACAAATGCCAAGCCGAATTAGAGAAATTGCAGTTGTAAATGGGATTTATGAATTTGGAATCAGCGATTTTCGCCTACTGTCGGCTGAAAGAGAAAATTGTAAGATATAGATCTTCAATCCCTAAACTCTGTAGATTATTTTCCCTGATTTTCTAAACGGAAGCGTTTTACACGCAGCACCGTGAAAAATTTTAACAACGCCGCGCATGGCACTGTTTTAGCACCAGATAACATTAAACAATATCATGGCCGGCAAAAAAACTTCGCAAGATTTACATGACTCCAAAAGAGATGAAGAGCGTTTACAACAAGATGAAGCAACGTTAGATTTGCCGGAGGTGAAAGATATACCCGGCCAGGAAAATATCCAGGTTCCCAAAATGCGCGAAATGCGTGATACAACGATTTCTTCTGCGGATGAAGAAGGAGTCGGCGTATGGAACAGTGATCAGCCGCAGGAGGATCGGAGCGACGAGCGCGTCGGCCCGGCGCAGGAGGTGGACCAAAATGATCTGCGGATGAATAGCAACGAAAAAAAGTTGGAAGCGAAACTGGATGCTGAAGAATTAAAACAAACCGATGACCTTGACATCACAGACGAACCAACCGATCCGGAAGCTAGTGTGACTCCCGATGAAGTAGAAGCGCTGGAAAGAACCGAAAACATGGACACGCGGGATAATGAGAATTTATATCGCGCTGAGTTGGACGACACGGATTTCGAAGGTGAAAAATTGAATGAAGATATTGAGGTGTCGGGCGGCGATCTCGACATTCCCGGTGCTGATCTCGATGACCCAAATGAAGACATCGGAGAGGAAGATGAGGAAAACAATCTGTACAGTTTGGGAGATAATGAGTGAGCCAAGAAATAAGAAATAAGAAGTAAGAAGTAAGAAACAAGAAACAAGAAACAAGAATAAACAAATTAGAAACTACCGAAGGATGACGCCAAGGGGCTAAATCCCAATTCCCAATCGACCCTCTTCTTAACCTTCTTATATTCGAAGCAAAAACTTATGAGAGGGTTATGCCTGCTACTGTCTGCAATTGCCTTCGGTCAATCTTTGGGTCAGTCTGTTGATACGATCTTTTACTCTGCGGTGAAAGGCGGTACCATTAGCGGCGAGCAAAAGTCCTGGCAAGCCGGGCCAAATGAATATCACTATACATACTACTTCAATGATCGTGGCAGAGGTAGTAACATAAACGCCGTGGTGCGTACAAACGATAACGGGTTTATAACTGCGCTCAACGCAACGGGGTTCGATTATTATAAAAATCCGTACACCGAAAATTTTAAGATCGAAGGAGATTCTGCAGTTTGGGATGTGAACGGTGACCGCAAAGCAAAAAAGTTTGCAAATCAATGCTACACTTCAACGCCTGCACCGGCAATTGACGAGATCACGCTACGTTGGCTGGTTAAACAGCCCGGCAAACGCGCAGATGTACTGCCGGAAGGCTTCATTTACACAACAGACCCTTCCATATACTCGATCTCTTTGAATGCTAAAACTGCTTCATTAAAATTATATGCGATCTATTTTGATACCATCGCGCAGCCAATAGAATATTTATGGGTATCGAATGACATGCATTTTTTTGCATCCGTTTCTGCGTGGATGTCGATACTGAGGAAAGGATACGAATCATGGGCTGATACTTTATTTTCTTTGCAGGAGCGGGCTGATAAAGATTTTTATACCGCGCAGATGAAGAAGTTTTCTTCTGATGTTCCTGCACATGTTTTGATCATG
>DASQJI010000029.1:0-2652 GCA_035631175.1 Parafilimonas sp. | reverse complement strand
TCTCTTCTTTTATTTGCGGTGCTTGTAAGCTTTTTTGCCGGTGTATACCCTGCGATTATTTTATCCGGCACGCAGGTGATGGGTGTACTGAAGAAAGGTTTCAGTTTTACAGGTGGCAATAACATGCTGCGCAAGACCCTGATCGTTGCGCAATTTGGTATTTCGGTCTTCCTGATCATCTATACGGTTATCATCATGCAGCAAATGCATTACATGCAAACAAAGAATCTTGGATACGATAAAGATCACGTTGTCGTGCTTCCGATCGGCGGAAGCATGTACGATAACATCCAAACTTTGAAAGACGCGTTTACCAATGTGAAAGGAGTGGAATCTGTTACCGCTTCCTACGAAACGCCTGAATACGTAGAATGGGGCGACGGCCTAACTGCCATCGATGAAAAAGGTAAGCACGATATTTCACTCAATGCAATGCCTGTTGATCTCGACTTCATAAAAACGATGAAGATGCAACTTGTGGCGGGCCGCGATTTTCAGCAGTCGGATTTTGCGATGATGCAGGATACCAGCCACAACGGCGCGAATTATCATGTGCCTTATATCATCAACGAAACGCTTGCAAAAAAAATAGGATGGACACCACAGCAGGCCATCGGAAGGCAGGTCGAGAACAGGGCGCTTGGCCCGGTGGTGGGCGTTGTTAAGGATTTCAATTTTAGCAGCCTGCATGATCCGATTGGGCCGTTGCTGATGTTTCTTGGTCGTGATTTTTCCCGGGACTTTATGTTGCGGATCAACGGCAATGATATAGAAGGAACAATTGGAAGGCTGGAGATGGTTTGGAAACAACGTATTCCCGACAGGCCGTTCAATTACCATTTTCTCGATGAGGACTATAACAAACTATATCTCGCTGAGCAACGGTCATCTGCATTGTTCAGTGTGGCGGCAGGCCTGGCTATCATACTCGCTTGTCTCGGGTTATTTGGACTAGCTGCATTTACAACAGTACAACGCACCAAAGAGATAGGCATCAGAAGAGTACTCGGCGCAAGGGTCAGCAGCATCACGTTGCTGATAGCAAAAAATTTCTTACAACTAATAGGTGTTGCGATCCTCATCGCAGCGCCTGTTGCGTGGTGGGCGGGCAATAAATGGTTGCAGGATTTTGCTTTCCGCATTCCTGTGCAGGCATATGTGTTTGTCGCCACCGCAATTATAACTGCGTTGATCGCATTGTGCACCGTAGGTTATCATTCGGTAAGAGCTGCGCTGACCAACCCGGTGAAATCATTGCGAACGGAATGATGAGAGTGATGAGTGAAAGAGTGCAGTACATGGTGAATTCGTGACGGCGCTGATGTTCAAGGAACATATGCGATTATCCAACGAATGACGCACTGCTGACGCCTGATGCAAAAAGGCAGCGCTTTTTTGTGAGAGCTGCTACTCATTTGACCAATTAATATCCCCCGCCATTGGCGGACGTTTCCCTATTGCATTTTCGTACAAGACATGTCCGTTTTCGTACAGTTTAAAGCAGCGTTCGATCCCGTAAACCCTTTGCAGTAAAGGATTTCCGTATTGGCATAACGGTTGCCGCGCTTTCAACGCAGAGCCGGAGCCATGTCTTGTCGCCAACTATGACGTACTCAAAACCGATCATACATTTAAAATTCCTCTTCTCTAAGTGGATAGAGAAGACAAACACCTATGTTTAGAAGAAATATTGTTACAGCGTTCCGATCGCTGAAGAAAGATCTTCGTTATTCTGTCACAAATTTGGCAGGACTATCTATAGGCATTACCTGCTGCATACTCATCCTTTCTTTCGTAAAATATGAATTGAGCTTTGACCAGTTTCATTCAAAGAAAGACCGCATTTACAGGGTTAATTATGATGTGTTGATGGGTGGGAATGAAACTATTTCACCTTCCGTCCCCGTTTTCGTTGCGCCGCAATTGGAAAGTAAGTTTCCTGAGATCGAAGATGCAGTTCGTTTTTCCACTGAATGGGTACCGAGAACGATCAGGCACGGGAATGTTTTATTTGATGAAAGCAATTTCTGTTATGCCGATCCCGGCTTTTTTAAAGTATTTGATTTTAAAGCAGCAGAAGGCGACCTTCAAACAGCGCTCAACAAACCCAATACTGTAATAATTACAAAAAGCATTGCAACAAAATATTTTGGCAAGTCCGATCCGACTGGGCAGGTATTGGTCTTTAATAATAAAAAGGAGTTTGTTGTTTCTGCTGTTGCCGAAGACGTTCCTTCCAATTCACACTTCAGTTTTGATTTTCTTACTTCATTTTATAGCGTCGATGGATTTGATAGTCTCGAGGCGCAGCAATCATGGAACAATCCCAACTACACAACTTTTCTTTTGCTAAAGCCAAACACAAATGTCGACGCGCTTACTAAAAAGATCGATGGCTGGGTAAATCCGCCGGCGCAGGATCAATCTGTTTCCCAAAACTCTTTGCATCTCAGGTTAGAACCACTCAGCGATGTTCATTTTGACACGCAGGCATACAACTATAAAAATACACTCGCTGTAACAGATCGTAAATACATCAACATTTTTATTACGATCGGGATATTGATCTTATTGATCGCCTGCGCCAATTATATAAACTTGTCCACTGCAAAAGCTTCTGCGCGTTCAAAAGAAGTCGGTATCCGAAAGGTG
>DASQJI010000028.1:0-10101 GCA_035631175.1 Parafilimonas sp. | reverse complement strand
GGTAACACCGGGTGTTTTCTCCAGGAGTTCTAAAGCTGAAAGCCCAACACTCGTCGGCGAAGCGTCGACGTTTATCACTGTCTTATCGATTTTTTGCTCGATGAACTGCTTTTTTGCAGTGACGGTCACATCCTGCAAATTAGCGGTCTGCGTTAATTCTATTGCTTTCAAATCATATTGCGGATGGCTATCATTTAAAGAAATCATGTCCGAAAAGTACGTTTGGCTGCCGACAGCTTGTATGGAGACCAGGTAGATACCTTCTTGACTTTCGTTGATTGAGAAGAATCCATCCCGGTCTGAAACAGTCTGCTTTAGAATCGACGAATCAGCCTTCAACAGGCGGACGGTTGCGGCCTCTACTGGCTTATTTGTGGCGAAGACCTGGCCGCTGATTTGGAAACTTTGTGCGTGTACCGTTAACAACCAATGGCTTATAGCAAATAGGGTAAAAAATATTTTTTTCATTTTAGATGCGTTTATAGTTCCTTGTTTAAATGATTACAGAACAAATATAGATACTATGTCTTGCATAGTACATGCTTATGTATAAGCGGCAGAATTTACTTTTGATTGGATAAAAAAGGAAGTTGTTTCGTGCGGGCTTCGAAGTTTGACGGAAAGGAAACTGTGTATTAACGAGAAGCTGTCTGAGAAACCGTCTTTTCTCGCTACACTGCTAGGACTATCGTTGCATTAAAATAAAAACGCTCATTGGATGGAGCAACGTACTCATTTTACAGTCAGCTGAAAGTATTTTCGAAAGTGTTGGTTGCTACAGCCGTTTGGTGCAACTATTTTCTCGCCTTTACTAAAAACAAAATAAGGAGGGCACTGATAGTGAAGAGAACGATGATGCCAGCCCATACGCCTGCGTTAAAAATCCCGGCAATTGCAGAACACCCGGCAACAAACACCAACAAACACGCTAACAAAAATTCGAATACAGGTTTCATAAAACAGCTTTTACTTAATGGAACAAAAAACTGTGCCGACTAATTGATCGTGAAACCTGACCGTGTGGAAAACAATGTTAGGGTAAATTTTTCAGCAGTGAGCAGCTGTTCAACCGCATCGTTTCAATTGAATAGGCAACGCCTAAATTTATAGAACCTATTGTAACAGCCCCTTTGCCTTAGTAACCACATTTTCAACTGAGAATCCATAAGCTTTCATCACTTCATCGCCCGGCGCAGACTCGCCAAACTTCGTCACGCCGATCACGTCCCCCTCATCTGTAACATACTTATGCCATCCGAGCGGAGATCCGGCTTCAATTGCGAGGCGTTTCCTGGTAGAAGGAGGAAAAACTTTTTCTTTGTATGCTGTGTCTTGTTTTTCGAATAATTCCCAGGATGGCATACTGACAACCCGCGAAGCGATATCCTGCTCTTTGAGCAACACCTGTGCTTTTAAAGCAAGCTGCACTTCGCTGCCTGTAGCGATCAGAATGATTTGAGGAGAATTCGCATCAGACAAAATGTAAGCTCCGCGTTCAAGTTCAGACGCTTTCGCGTGTTTATCCTGGTCGATTATGGGTAATTTTTGTCTCGATAAGATCAACGCGACGGGCCCATCCGAATGTTCCAGCGCGACACGCCAGGCTTGTACCGTTTCGTTTGCGTCTGCCGGGCGAATGACTGTGAGGTTAGGAATCGAGCGCAAAGAAATTAGTTGTTCTACGGGTTGATGCGTGGTGCCGTCTTCACCGAGGCCAATACTATCATGAGTAAAAACATATATTGGCTTAATCCGCATGATCGCTGCAAGCCGGATTGGAGGACGCATGTATTCGCTAAAGATCAGAAACGTGGCGCCGTACGGAGTTATACCTTTTGTTACAGCCATTCCATTTAATACTGAGCCCATTGAGTGCTCGCGTACTCCGAAATGAAAATTTCTGCCACCATGGTTGTCGGCGGAAAATGATTCATATTTTTTCAGTAATGTGTCTGTTGAAGGAGCAAGATCTGCTGAGCCTCCGATCAGTAAAGGAAAATAATCGGCGATCGCATTTAACGTTTTCCCTGATGCACTTCGCGTAGCAACCTTTTCATCACCATTGAAGACAGGTAATTTTTCTTTCCAACCATCCGGTAAGTCGCGGCGGCTGAATAATTCATATTCGTTCGCTAGTTCCGAAAATTTTTCTTTGTAGGAGGCATACAAGTCATTCCATTTTTTTTCACCTTCTGCAGCCTTCTCTCCTGCCTTCCGATAATATTCAAGCACTTCGTCTGGGACATAAAAAGATTTTTCCGGATCGAAACCCAAATTTTTCTTCGTCGCTTTTACTTCCTCCGCTCCAAGCGGCGCGCCATGCGACTCTGGTGTATCAACTGCATGAGGACTGCCAAACGCAATATGCGTTCGAACAAGTATCAGCGAAGGCCGCTCGGTCTCCTGCTTGGCATTTTGAATTGCGGCTTCGATAGCGTCTACATCATTTCCATCATCTACTGCCTGCGTATGCCACCCGTATGCTTGAAAGCGCTTAGCGACGTCTTCATTGTCGAAAGCCAGGGCAGTATCACCTTCAATTGAAATATGATTGTTGTCGTACAGATAAATGATATTGCCCAACTTTAAGTGCCCTGCCAATGACGCGGCCTCAGCACTAACACCTTCCATTAAATCACCATCGCTGCAGATCGCATAGATATTATAGTCAAATAAATTAAACCCTTCTTTATTATAGCGGGAGGCGAGGTATTGCTGAGCTATCGCCATACCTATTCCATTCGCAAATCCCTGCCCGAGCGGCCCGGTAGTTACTTCGATGCCACTTAGCAAACCATATTCCGGATGACCTGCGGTTTTACTGCCCAGTTGCCTGAAATTTTTTATGTCGTCCAGCGTAATATCGTAGCCTGTCAAATACAAGTAAGCATATTGCAACATGCACGCGTGGCCTGCAGATAAGACGAAACGGTCCCGATTTGGCCAGTCAGGATTTTTTGGGTTATAGTTCATAACCCGGCTCCAAAGCACGTGGCCCATTGGCGCAGTTCCCATCGGAGTGCCCGGGTGTCCGGAATTAGCTTTCTGAACAGCGTCTGCAGACAAGATCCTCACTGTGTTAATGCATAACTGAGTTAGGTCAGAATTCATCCCTGTATTTTTTAGGTCGGCAAGATAAAATAAAATGGATGATAATATTTTGCAGGCCAGCCGCTAAAACCTTTCGTTAATAACTTTATTATTTTTTGTTAGTTTGAAAGATTTTTCTATCTTGGTGATTCCTCAGCAAATTTTCCCAATACTTCATTAACTATCTAAGAAAACTAATTGTAGTTTTTTGCGCATAGCAACCTTGCAGCAAGGCTTAATTATTTAAGCATTTCAAAATCCATTGTATGCGCTCGTTCAAAATTTCATCCTCTATCACCAACCGGGAAACATTTTCATTACAAAGGTATTTGCGGGAAGTGTCAAAGCTGGACATGATCAGCTCCAAGGAAGAAGAACTATTAACCCGCAGAATTAAAAAAGGTGATCAAAAAGCTATAGAACAACTCGTGAAAGCAAATCTCCGTTTTGTTGTCTCAGTGGCGAAACAATATCAGTACCAGGGATTGCCCTTGTCAGACCTCATCAACGAAGGGAATGTTGGATTGATAAAAGCAGCAACCCGGTTCGACGAAACGCGCGGTTTCAAATTCATTTCATACGCAGTGTGGTGGATCCGTCAAAACATTCTGCAGGCGATTGCAGAGAATGGGAAACTTATTCGTCTCCCGATGAATAAATTCAATCTGTTTGCGCGTGTTAGGTCTGAATCCGAACAATTTGAACAAACGTATGAACGCGAACCTTCTACCGGAGAACTTGCGGACAGTTTACATCTTGAAGAGTCTGACATTAACGATGCGATGAATGTTAGCCAGCCCCATGTAAGCGTTGATGCTCAATTTGCGGATTCAGAACAAACGTTGTGCGATGTGATCGTGAATTCAAATGCAGAGATGGCCGACAGAGCGCTTCATCATGAATCGTTAAGAACAGATGTGCAGAATGTATTGAAAATATTAAGCACAAGGCAAAAGGAAATCCTTTGCTCGTTATATGGAATAGGCACGGAGCAAACACTAAGTCTTGACGATCTCGGATCGAAATATAATTTATCGCGGGAAAGGGTGCGCCAGATCCGTGATAAAGCGTTGAGCAAGATCAAATCGCATCATACGTGTAAATACCTTTGTTGTTATTTGACCGAATAACAAACAAAAGCAGCGTTTGTTTCAGCAGAATGTTCTTACATTTAACGTAGATTCTGCTGGATGAAAAAATTATTACTAATACCAACTGCTTTTCTTTTGTATGCGCACGCTTTGACCCAATCGGCAAAAATTATTTCCGACTGTACCATCAGTTATTCGGTAACTGGCGCCGGATCACAGAACGCCGCCCAATTTTCGGGCGCGGCGAAGACTGTTTACATTCGTGGAAGGGAAATAAGAACCGACCTGAGTAGCGACCACATCAATCAAACTATTTTTTACAACAGCAATACAGGACAAGCAACTGTTTTGAAGGAAGTGGGCCAATCTAAGTATATTTCTCAATACAATGCAGCGGAATGGGAGAAGGAGAACGAAATGTATAAAGTAGCCGGCTTTTCGCTTACGGGCGTTACGAAAAAAATTTTGAATTTCGATTGTAAAGAGGCCGTCCTTCAGTTGAAGAATGGGAAAACGTACACTATTTACTTTACGCCGGAGATCATCCCGTCGGTCTCCGAGAATCCTTTTGAATTTAAAGATGTACCAGGATTTGTGCTGAAATACGAAAGCAGTACGCAGGATAAAAGATTGGAGTATACTGCTACTAATATAAATTTTGACCCCGTACCTGCATACCAATTTGAAATACCGAAAACCGGTTATCGCGTCTTACATTAAAATGAGAGAGACTTATTAGCGGAGGGTCGCAGAAGGAGGAGCTGGTGTTTTGAAAAGTGGGACCTTCACTGTGTACTTGTACGGATATACGTAGGTTGTATTGCCGTTCTGGAGCCTGATCATTGACTGCCCTTCTATAGAATTATTCAGGTGAATCTGGTACAAGTTCTGAGAACCCTTAAACTGGAACTGAGACAATCTTAACGAAGGATAAGCAGAAGGTTTGTTTGAATACTTGCTAAAATTTTTCAGGGTTATCTTTTTGTCTCCGTCTCCGTTTGTTCTTTTGCCTACAAAAGCTGCGAATGTCTGAAAACTGACTACAAAAGCCAGTAACAGAAACACTCTTTTTAACGAAAACAGCCTTTTCATGACGCGAATATACGAAAATTTAACAAGTTGTCTAATTATATAACGCTTTTTGATAAAGATTTGTTACAAAATTGGAAATTTTAATTTCCAACGGTAACTTTCAGGCAACAGAGAACTTATGCACGAGCATTCATCGGATCAAAATGCATATGAAATAGAAGAACTCTTGAGGCATTATGAAGAACTTCGCGCTGGAAGGAATGCCTCGTTCCTGGATGAAGAATCATTTGAAATTATCATAGATTATTTTGACGAAAAGGATGAATTTTCGAAAGCGCTCGAAGCAACGGACACCGCATTAAGTTATTATCCTTATTCTGCACAATTACTTATTAAGAAGGCAGACCTATTAATCGCCACCCATCATTACGCAGAAGCCCTTGAAATATTGAAACAGGCTGAATCCTTCGATGCCAGCGACATAGATATTTACATTTTGAAGACTGATGCTTACCTCGCTCTTGATATGCAAGGGGAGGCAGCACGCCTGCTCGAAGAGGCGCTGTTATTCTTTGAAGGCGATGAAAAGGTTGACCTGCTTTTTGAACTGACAGATGTGTATGATGATTACGAAGATTTTGAAAAAGTTTTTGACTGCCTGAAGTTGATACTTGAACAGGAGCCAACGAATGAGGAGGCATTGTATAAAATATGTTTCTGGACCGACTTTACGGGGCGCAATGAAGAAAGTATTCGCCTCCATCAAAGCCTCATTGACCAGCATCCATATTCTGAGCTTGCCTGGTTTAATCTCGGATCGGCCTACCAGGGCCTCAAACTGTATGAAAAAGCGATCGATGCCTACCAGTACGCAGTTGTGATCAACGAAAAATTCGACTATGCGTACCGTAACATGGGCGATGCCTACATAAGACTCCGCAAATACAAAGAGGCAATAGAAGTGCTGGAAAAGGTTTGCGAGATCACACGGCCTGAGGAAGTTATTTTTGAAGCGATCGGCCATTGCTACCATCGCATAGGCAAATACGCGCAGGCGCGGTTCAACTATAGAAAGGCGTCTCACATAAATCCCACCGACAGTAAGTTATATTATAAGATAGCCCTCACTTATATCAACGAAGAGCTGTGGGAGAGTGCTGTAAAACAGTTGGAGAATGCGCTACGCATACACCGGAATGTTCCGGAATATAACCTGGCCATGGGTCAATGCGCCATGAAGCTGGAAAATTACAAAGACGCGGTACATTACTTCAGCCTTGTGGTAAGAAGCCGCCCTAAAAACGTGAAAGGTTGGGAAGCGCTTATTCAGTGCCTGTTTGAGGCATCGTATTTTGAAGAAGCGTTACAACAATGCAAGGCCGCGATAAAAATGACTGAGGGCAAGCCGGTATTTTATTTTCTGTATAGCGCTGTACTTTTCGCCGCAGGCAAGTCAAAAGAAGGCCTTGTTCAATTGGAGCATGGTTTAAAAGAGGCACCAAGCCAGGTGAAAAAATTTGTCGAGTTTAATCCCTCAATCCTTCAGAACAGCCAGGTAGTAGACATGATTGCCCGTTATCGGAAACCAAAAAGAAACAGATAGCCTTCACTCATTAAGGTTATCTTCATGTGTAAGGAACGTTCCCTTAAATTTGCGCTCTCAAAACTGTTTCATGAATTTTGGACTTACGCAGATACCTGACCGTAACGAAAAACCACGCGCAAGTGGAATTACGATGATCATGGACAAGGGTCTGAGCATTGAAGAGGCAAAGAATTTCCTAAGCATTGCACATCCACACATTGATATTTTGAAACTCGGATTTGGAACTTCGTTCGTAACGCCCAACCTGAAAGAAAAAATAGAGGTCTACCAAGGCTATGACATTCCAGTTTATTTTGGCGGAACGCTTTTCGAGGCGTTCTTGATCCGTAACCAGTTCAATGATTACATTACCCTTTGCAAAAATTACAACATAACCTACATGGAGGTAAGCGATGGATCGATCACAATTCCGCATGCAGAAAAGTGCGGCTATATCGAAAAACTCACAAAGTATGGAACTGTTTTGAGCGAAGTGGGCAGCAAGGATGCAGAGCATATTATACCGCCATACAAATGGATCGAGTTAATGCGTTCGGAACTGGAGGCGGGCTCGTCGTATGTTATTGCTGAAGCAAGAGAAGCAGGGAATGTTGGGATTTATCGGGGTTCTGGCGAAGTGCGCGAAGGGCTCGTGCAGGAAATACTCACTCAAATTCCAGGTGAAAAGATCATTTGGGAAGCGCCGCAAAAAGCACAGCAACTCTACTTTCTTGAATTGCTGGGTTGCAATGCCAACTTAGGCAATATCGCTCCATCGGAAGTCATTCCGCTTGAAGCAATGCGGCTTGGTCTGCGGGGAGACACTTTTCACTTATTCCTTAATAAAGAACTGCAATAATGCGGCAATATGGATTGATCGGTTTTCCACTAAAGCATTCTTTCTCTCAGAATTATTTTCACCATAAATTTTTGAACGAGGGCATTACCGACGCAGAATTCCTAAATTTTTCTATTGCCAAAATAAGCGAAGTGGAAACGATCTTCGATGAGCATCCTTTTCTCAAAGGGCTGGCAGTAACGATCCCCCACAAAAAAGCAATTCTCGAGTACATCGATGAAATCTCTGACGAGGTAAAACAGACAGGAGCCTGTAATTGTGTTCAGATAACAAGTGGAAAAAAGGCAGGCTATAATACCGATATCACCGGTTTTGAAACATCGTTTAAAAAAAATCTCCAACCCTATCACAAGAAGGCGCTGATCCTGGGTACGGGTGGGGCTGCTGCCGCCGTGGAATACGTTCTGAGAAAAAACCAAATTGGTTACGCTTTCATTTCCAGAACACCGGCTAAGGACATGTTTACATGGGATCAAATTGATGAAAAGCTTTTGGATGAATTCAAAGTCATTATCAATTGCACACCGCTCGGAACGTATCCCAACACAGCGGAAAAACCGAACATGCCGTACCATTTCTTAACACCGAGGCATTATTTATTTGACCTGGTTTATAACCCTCCACAAACGCAATTTCTTTTGGAAGGGGAAAAGCATGGGTGCTACGTTCAGAATGGCTACGAAATGCTCGTAATCCAGGCCGAAGAGAACTGGAAAATATGGAATTCCTAAACTTGCCGCTTCAAATTCACCATACTAAAAATGAACAATAACTGTATCAAAAGCGGACAGTCATGACAGCTGATAAAACCCTAAGCTATTGCTTTTCAATCGCTGCTACAATTGGTACATCTTTCATATACTTGTTGTAGTCAAAAACTAAAAACCTGGCTATACGGCATGATAGAATTAAAACACATTTCAAAATGGGTAAACATCGGCGGGGCAAAAACATATATTTTGAAGGACGTGAATCTCAGCATTGGGGAAGGGGAATTTGTATCGATAATGGGTCCGTCAGGTTCAGGAAAATCTACATTGCTGAATGTGATCGGCATGCTCGATGATTTTAATGAGGGTGAATACACATTCATGGGCGAAGCCGTTCATAAATTAAAAGAGAAGCATAGATCGCAGCTATATAAACAATATATTGGTTTTGTTTTCCAGGCTTATCATCTTATCGATGAGCTGACGGTTTATGAAAATATAGAAACCCCTTTGATATATCAGAATTCAAAAACGTCTGAACGTAAAGCGATCGTCGCAGACACATTGGATCGTTTTAATATCGTCGGCAAAAAGGATCTGTTTCCAACCCAGTTATCCGGTGGCCAGCAGCAATTGGTAGGTATCGCGAGGGCACTGGTGGCCAAGCCGAGATTGTTGCTTGCAGATGAACCAACAGGTAATTTGAATTCCAAACAGGGCGAAGAGATCATGGAGCTTTTTGAAAAATTGAACAAGGAAGACCGTGTGACCATCATACAGGTAACACATTCTGAAAAGAATGCCGGCTATGGCTCCAGGATAATCAATTTACTCGACGGAAGAATAGAGTCATAAATCTTATAGAACGCACATGAATTTGATGATACGAAAAGCGATTTTAGCTTGCTCCGTGGCATTGGTGATATCGGTAAAAATGTTTGGTCAGTTGGATACCGCAGCAAAAAATCTCACGCTGCAGGAATGTATTGCCATGGCTTTGAAAAACAATTCCGACGTTCAACACCAGCAGGTAACGTCTGACATCGCACGGGTTGACTGGCAGGGAGCCAAAGGAAATATGATCCCAACCCTCAATGGTGATATCAGCCATGGCATCAACCAGGGTCGCAGCATTGACCCGTTTACAAACAGCTACGCCAATCAACGAATAAGTTTTGGCAACTACAGCCTGAACAGCAGCGTGACACTTTTCAATGAGTTCGCTATTCAAAACAATATCAAACAAACCCGCCTCTTTTTTGACGCGAGCAGGGAGCAGGTGCAGCAAACGAAGGACCTCATCGCAATGAATGTGATCTTAGAGTACTTGCAGGTGTTGACAAATGCTGACCTTGTGGAAGTGGCAAAGCAGCAAATGGAAGTTTCTGCTAAACAAGTTGAAAGGCTCGATATCTTAAACCAGGAAGGAGCTATTAGTCCGAGCCAGCTTTACGATCTGAAGGGGCAATATGCAAATGATCAGTTGGGGCTCGTGAATGCAGAAAATTCGCTCGAAACCGCGAAAGTGGCACTCGCTCAATTAATGAATGTTCCGTATCAAAAAAATATGGGGTTTGAACACATCGGGTTAACGGATGCTATGGCGGCAAATAAAGGCACGACAGATTCGATCTACCAGGCCGCCTTACAGAATTTGGCAATCGTTAAGGCTGCCGAGTTGCACAGGCGAAGCGCAGTTTACGGAGTTAAGACTTACCGGTCGCTGAGATACCC
>DASQJI010000027.1:0-2469 GCA_035631175.1 Parafilimonas sp. | reverse complement strand
TTTGGATGGCGGATTCCGCGCATGGTTAAACGCAGGTGAACCGATCGACATGATCATTGACGTTGAACCTTCTGAGTTGGCACTCGACATTCCGCATGATGAGCACCTCGTGGTAATAGATGTGAGAAGAGAAGCGGAGTTTGGCGACGGGCATGTGAAAGGTGCAATCAATATTCCGCTGGCGGACCTTGCAGATGCAGGCAGCATGGCAACACTTGAAGACGATCAAAATCTGTATATCACTTGTCGCACCGGGTATCGCAGTGTAATTGCTGCATCGCTGCTAAAAAGACAAGGGATCCATAATCTTTACAACGTTCTTGGTGGCTGGGAAAAAATAAAGCTCGAAGAAAAGATCAAACAGGAAAAAGAAACGAGTGTTTTAAATTAGGTTATTGGTTTATTCGTTAATTGGTTTATTAGGGAGATCGTAATTTGACAATAACCAGATAACCGACAACTCAATACCCCAATAACCCAATAATCCTAAATCACCAACTTCCCATGCCGCGCCGGATCAAAATCATGTTTCCATCTGCGGTGACTCCATAAATAATTTGCAGGCTCTTCCTCAATAGACTCTTCTATTTTAGCGATCATCCTTTTGGTGAGCTCCCCTTCATGCAAACTTCGCGGAGCATCTGAAAGTAATTGAAATTTTGCATCGTAGAAACCACGTTTCATTTTATGAAATTTCACAAACAGCACCGGGTTATTGTTTAGCCTGGCCGTTTTTTCGGGCCCGGTAACAAAAGGAACCAGTTTCCCAAAGAAATGGCTCCAGTAGGCAGAATCAGGCATGCCTGCATTTTGATCAGCAACAAAGACGAGGCAGTTACTGCTTTTTACATGTGGCAGAAATTCTTTTCGGAACCTGGTAGCAGCGATCATTTTTGCGCCAAATCGTGTCCTTAGTTTCAAAAAAATTCTATTCATAGCGCGGTTCAGTAACGGCATGTATACAACCAGCACGGCGTAATCAGAATTGATACCTACCGAAAGATTAGCATACTCCCAGTTAAAAAAATGTCCAAGATGCACCTGGACACTCAAACCTTTTTCATAATAACTATTTACAAAAGAATAATCACATGTAAATCTCCTGTTGAGTTCTCTTCTCGAGATACTTAAGAGTTTTATGGTCTCGATAAAGCTGTCTATGAGGTTCTGGTAAAATTGTTTCGCGATCTTTTTTCTTTCCTCCACTGATTTTTGCGGAAACGCGATGGCGAGGTTGTTCATCACAATTTCTTTCCTGTAGCCCCAAAGATGATACACGATAAAATGAAAAAGATCGCTTATGCCGTACAGGATCCAAAAAGGCAGGAGCGAAAAAAGAAATAAAAATCCATACAACAGGTAATACATGCGCGATCGGTAGGCCCAAATATAATTGGTTATAGAATGATGTTCTGCAACAGGCTGCTTTTGCCGGGGTGATCTGTGTTGTAATGCAGGCCGCGGCTTTCCTTCCTGAATTGGGCGCTTCTCACGATAAGATATCCGGCTGTGATGAGATTTCTCAGCTCGCACAATTGTGGTGATACTTTGGTCGATTTATACAGAGCTTCCGTTTCATCAAACAAAAGGTCAAGGCGTTTCATTGCGCGATCAAGCCGCACGTCGTTGCGAACTATTCCAACATAATCGGTCATGATCTGTTGCAGTTCTTTCAGGCTTTGGGTAATTAAGATCATTTCTTTCGGCTCTGAAGTGCCCTCTGCATTCCAGTCGGGTACCTGCACTTCAGCCCATGGGCGCACGGCGGCAGTGCCGTCATTCGATTCATTAACCACACTTAGGTATGCGCGATGTCCGAAAACCATCGCTTCCAGGAGACTGTTGCTCGCAAGACGGTTGGCGCCATGCAAGCCGGTGCTCGCACATTCGCCGCATGCATATAAATTTGTGATCGATGTGCATGCCCACTCATTTGTTTTAATACCGCCGCAACTGTAATGCGCAGCAGGTGCAACGGGTATCATTTGTTTGAAAACGTCCACCCCGATACTCAAACATTTTTCGTAGATGTTAGGAAAGTGATGAATGAATTTATTTGTGTCCATGTGCCGGCAGTCGAGGTAAACATGTTCCGTTCCCATGCGCTTCATTTCATTGTCAATAGCCCTCGCCACGATATCACGAGGTGCCAGGTCCTTCCTTTCGTCATAATGCTCCATGAACGCTTCTTCGGCCTTGTTGCGCAATATGCCGCCGTCGCCACGCACTGCTTCGGTGATCAAAAAAGAGGGAGAAACTCCAGGCTCGTATAAGGCTGTTGGATGAAACTGGATGAACTCCATGTTTTCAACTTTTCCCTTGGCGCGATACACCATAGCGATGCCATCGCCGGTAGCGATCTTTGGATTTGTTGTACTGCGGTATACTTGTCCCAGCCCGCCTGTTGCAAGCATCGTAACCGGCGCTAAAATTTTTTCTATCTGGTTGTTTGAAAGATTCAAAACATAT
>DASQJI010000026.1:0-3720 GCA_035631175.1 Parafilimonas sp. | reverse complement strand
ATGCTGCTCGATTCTATTGGAAGCGCATTCACATTCTGGATATATATGACGATGGCCATTTTTGCTTTCATTTTTGTTTACAGGCTTGTGCCGGAGACAAAAGGAAAATCGCTTGAAGAGATCGAAAAGTATTTCATGCATTCAGAAGATGAAGTCGCTTCACTCAACGTATCAAAAACAAAATCTACTTTTTAATACTGTATATGAAACGAATTGTTTTAATAATATCCTGTGTTGCAATCGGCGTATTTTTCGTTGGTATTTCGTGTAAAAAATCTGCCGACCCTAATCTCGCCGCAATGACCTTGAAGCCGGCAATGGTTAGCGGCAAATCCGGCCATGATACAACCGCTCAGTTGGATATCGTGGCGCCTTACGGCGTTAGTAAACTGCTCATCACAAAGACGGTCAACCTCGTTCCTGATACCGCATTTGGAACGTTGAGTGTCATGCCCGAGAGTACGGGTGCCGATACATACCATTACATGTTCTCTTATACTTTTCGGCCTGATGAAGTTGATAAGCTTGTTGGAATAAACTTTCACCTTGAAGATTCAACGGGTCACGTTGCAGAAAAGGATCTTACTGTGAACACGATCGCTTCAGGTGCCCAGATCATTTATTCGCATAAGTGGAAACTGATCTCGAAGTTTTGGGCGACCGCAAATCCTCCGGCAGAAAATATACAGGATTGCGAAAAAGACAACATCTACTCCTACAATGCTGATGGCACTATTCCGACTCCGAATTATGGAATGAATCCGTGCCTGTTCGACGGCTTCAATATCTATGACAACTGGACGCTGAGTGATGATGAAAAAGTTTTCACGCAAACATATCATTCGGTGTTTGATACAACAAAGGTTACAACTGAAGTATATAATGTAGAATCATTAACGAGTGACAGGTGGGTGATGGATATAACGCTTGATCTTACAGCGTTTGGATTAAGCGATCATGAAAAGTTTGTGTACACGTATCAATCGGAGTGATGCGTGCAGTATCGTTTGTGCATTAAGGAACCAGGGGGGACAGTTGCGATTCTTGGTCAACAGTCTTAAGTCGCATTGTGCCACGAAAGTGACTGTCGTTATTAAATAAATCAAAATCGAAATAGAAATTTTTACGCGATGAGAAAATATGGCCAGGTCTCAGCATTACCGATCGCCTGTTGTTTGTTGTTATTTTTTTCGTGCACATCAGGCAATCATATCTCGCAGCAACCAGAGAATGCTGACCTGGCCTCTTTAAAATTTACGACAGAAGAAGCCACCGACTGGACAAATTTGTTTTACAGGAAATCGGGTTGGTTTGGCGCAGATGGAATTTTTTCCATCGCCGAAAACGGTGTTGATACAGCCGGTGCTGGTAAAGATGCAGAGACGATGTTGTTCTTCAGCGACACGATGCTTGGCGAGATCATCAACGACAGTTTGAAGCCCGGCTACATGATGATACACAATTCGGTTGCCATCATAAAGGGGGACCAGCCAAAGAACGAGAAAATAGAATTCTACTGGAGTAAAAAAACGGACGGGAAACCGGTGGCCTTGTTCACACCAAACACACCACATGCAGAAGAAGGAGATTATTATTGGCTGGGCGACGGGTTTGTGAACAAAGAACTCAACGCCACTTACCTTTTTGCTTATCGTATCCGCGATACAAGCGCCGCTGCATTCGGCTTTGCGGAGTTGGGCAATGCGCTGATAAAAATTCCAAACGGAAGCAAACCTCCGTTCTCAGACCACAAGCAAATAGAAACGCCATTTTTTTTAGGCGGAACCGCTGAAACATATGGTTCATTCGGCGCGTGTGTTTTTCCGAACACAAAAGACGCCGGTTATAAAACTGCGGATGGGTATGTGTATGTTTATGGCGTGCGCGGCAAGGCAAAAAATGTAATGGTCGCGAGGGTGCTTCCAAAAGATTTTGAACAGTTCAATAAATGGCGCTTTTGGGATGGCAGCAAATGGAATCGGGACATGAATTCGGTGGCGAATATTACAGACCGTGCTTCAAACGAACTAAGCGTGACCCCGCTTCCCGATGGAAGATATGCCATGGTGTTTCAAACAGATGGCATTGGCACTGCGGTTGGTTTGCGATTAAGCAATCATCCGCAGGGCCCCTTCGGTCCTGTTATTAAATTATATGAATGCCAGGAACCTAAGATCGCGAAAAACATTATGGTCTATAACGCGAAAGCCCATTCAAATCTTTCGCAGCCAAATGAATTACTGATCAGCTATAACGTAAATTCTTTTGATTTCTGGAACGATGTAAAGATCTATCCAAACTTATATCGGCCGAGATTTATTCGAGTGAAGCTGTTGCAATAAATAAAGTGAAGTTGAAAATTTGAAAATATGCGAATTTGAGAATTAAGGTAATGAGAAGACTATTACCCGTACAGGTTTGTTTGTTTGTCTGCATACATGTTTTCTCGCAGCAAGCGCAATCGTTTACCATTGGTGATCCTTTGCAAAGCAACATGGTGATTCAACAGGATAAGCCCATGAAGATATGGGGCACTGCTCCAGCCGGCGACATAATAAAAATAAAAGCGGACTGGTTGAATAACGCAGTGATCGTGCAGGCTAATCAGCATAATGAATGGACTGGTAAGATACAAGTGCCCGCAATTGCAGCTGGAGATTTTCAACCGCATGCCATAAGCATCACCCACGATAGCGACTGGATTGTACTAACAAACATTTTGATCGGTGAAGTGTGGCTTTGCAGCGGACAATCAAACATGGACATGCAGCTTAAACCGTTCCTGCCGTGGCTGAAAGGCGTACTTGATTTTGAAAATGAGATCGCCGCCGCCGATCATCCGGAGATACGACTGCTCGATATTCAAACTGATTTTAAAGCTGCCCCTGCAGAAAGATCAAGGGGCACTTGGAAAATTTGTACACCTGCAAACGCTGCAGATTTTAGTGCAGTTGCCTATTATTTTGGATTGGAATTACTGAACAAACTACATGTTCCTGTCGGTCTGATCACGAGCGCTGTTGGTGCCTCAGGTTGCCAGGCCTGGACCAGCCGCGAAACATTGTCCGCTGATACTGCACTCAACGCAAAATATCTGTATCCCTTTGATACCAGCGCAGTTTCAAAAGAGACATTGGACAGCGTAGTCACTTTCGAAAAAGTGCTGCGGCCGACATTGCTATACAATGCCATGATCTACCCGCTCAGAAATATCTCGTTGCGTGGATTTTTATGGTACCAGGGAGAATCAAATAAAGATGACGGGGCGATGTATACCAAATTGTGCACCGCGATGATCCATAACTGGCGGGCCTTATTCAACCAGGGGAATCTTCCTTTTTACTTTGTACAAGTCGCACCTTACAATTGGTTGCAAAACGATTCTACCGCATTCAACTATGCGGTTTTTCGCGAAGCGCAGGAAGCGATTCTTAAAGAAAAAAATACGGGAATGGCGCTTACCATGGATATCGGAGACCCGGATGATATTCATCCACGCGATAAAAAAAATGTCGGTCTCCGGCTTGCACTTGATGCGTTGGCAAATACGTACGGAGTGAAAGGGACTGCATATATCGGCCCTCAATTTTCCGGGTTTAGTGTTGAAAAAGACCATGCAATTATTTCTTTTGAGAAAAAAAGTATTGGTGCAGGGCTAACCACTTCGGATCAACAGCCGCCAAAGCATTTTTTTATTGCGGGTGATGACAAGGTATTTTA
>DASQJI010000025.1:0-11715 GCA_035631175.1 Parafilimonas sp. | reverse complement strand
TTTTGAAAGGATTCAAACTCACTTAAGCTTTCTCCACTCATCACTCATCTCATCAATTGATCGCTTTCCTGAGATTCAAGCTCAACTTCACCAGGATTTTTTCCGTTTCGATCATCATTTTTAATTCGTGGCTTTGCGGATAGATGAGCCTGAGCCGCCGCGAGATATTGTGAAGGATCACATTTCGGCCATTGGTTAATGAAGATGTATCGACCGGTTTACTCCAGCTTAATGCAACGTGAAGCACATCCTGCTGAAGCTGAATGTTGAGGTTCACCTTCGATTTATCGAGTGAAAAAAGCGACACTTGTTTAAATGCGTTTTCAACCAAAGGCAGTATGATGAAAGGAGCGATCGTTTGGTGGTCTGGTACAGCGTCGATCACCGTTCGCATTTCTATTTCTTTTTCATTGGTAAGTTTTTCAAGGTCTATATACTCCTGCAGCAATGAAAGTTCTTTTCGGAGAGAAACCTGTGCAGAAGAATTTTCATATAAGATATACAGGAGCAGGTGTCTTATTTTTTTCATTGATTGAGCGGCCACGATCGGGTTTTCATTGGCGATACTTTCCATGCGCGTGAGGAGGTCTGTCAGAAACGCCGGGTGTACGAGGCCTTGTTGCTCATGCGGCTGGATGTTTTGTTTTTCCTCTTTCAGCAGATCAATTTCCTGTTGCTTAATGTACCACAGTTTGCCGAGCTTTATAGCAGCAGCTACGCACCCTTCCATATTTATCTGGCTAAACAACGTGAAGAAATCCCAAACGTAATTTGACGGTGTGCTGACGGTGACTTTTAGCCCATACCATCCTCTTATGTACGGCACAACAAACATTGCGTTGAGCTCGTACAATACGATGAAAAATATGCTTGCAGCAAGCCATAAGAAAAGCATTCCTATATAACGGCCTTTATATAAAAACTCGGGCAGCAGGAAATATATAATAAAATAACAGAAGCACATGTCGAGCGGTGTCGATTCAGCTACCTCTGTTAATGCCTCAAAAAAACTAAGCGTGAATCCGTATTTCTTTGTCATGAGCAAGGCTGACATGACCGAATAATACAAGATCCAAACGATCCAAAACAGCGCATGGCGCGCAATCCGATATTGCTTCGAATTTGAAAAAACAAAAGGATGTATGCTCATGTGCGAAAACCTTAACTTTGAATCTCTTCCCCTGCGCTAGCCCTGGTTTTAAAAAAAGGGAAGGTAGTAGAAACTACCCTCCGGTTGTCAAAATGAGAAAAAAAAATTTGCTCTGATCGCTCTAAACTAGATGTCAATGCCTGATTGATTTTCCTAAAATTCACCGAAGGCAGAAATTTTTAAACCCAAGCCTGATTTCGGGCGTTTTAATTGTCTATGTTTTAGTGATGAGCAAGTAAAGGCCGGCTCTCCGCTGGTCATTATTAACTTTTTTTATTACCCGATCGGGAAAATATTACGTTGTCAATTGTTCTGCATGAAGCCTGTTGCAACAATAGATGTATTGCCGTCTGGTGGAAAAAAAATTTTCAAGAATGACACATTTGTCAAGATCATAAGCATTCCCATCCTTGCAATCGGCGTGGTGAATTGCACGAAGATCATTACCAATGAAAAATATAGTCCACTGGTTCTCATCACTGACTATATTTTTTTCATTGCGCTTGCGTGGCTCGTCTGGGAAGGCAATGTGCGATTGATGATCTACCTGAAAAAAAATTTCCCTGTAAGTTTCGCAGCATACTACAAAAGCATCTTAACCTTGTATGCGATCGTGATCACATACACCGCCTTTGTTGCATTTTCAGGCCTTGGTTTGTGGCTCGCTTTTTCATCAGAAGATACAGGTTCGCTAAATCGCCTTTTCAGCACCGTGGCAGTGATCGTTGTACTGGCCATGTTTGTTGCGAGTGTTTACGAGATATTTTATTTAAGCGAAGAGCAGGCCGACACCGTGAAGCGCGCGAAACAACTGGACATCGCGAAGACCCACGCTGAACTGGTTGCGCTCAAAAACCAGATCGATCCTCATTTCATTTTCAATTCGCTAAATACTCTATCCTATCTTATTTCCACTGATCCTTTAAATGCGCGCCTGTATAACGATACGCTTGCCAAAGTGTACCATTATATTTTATTTAACCGCGAAAAAAACCTGGTGCTGGTCCGGGAGGAGATCGAATTTCTGAGCAACTTTTTTTACCTGCTCAAAATTCGTTTTGGCAACGCGATCGATATGCTGATCGAAATCGACAGCCTGCAGGCCGAAGAATTATGCGTGCCGCCGATATCTCTGCAAATACTATTGGAAAACGCGATCAAGCATAATGAGCTCAGCGAGCATAACCCGCTCACGATCCATATATCTGTTTCACCCAACTTCATCGTTGTAAGAAACAGGATCATAAAAAAAACCTACCAGCAACCAACGGCAGGCACGGGGTTAAACAACCTCGATAACCGTTATAAATTATTAACGGCAAAAAATATTATTGTGTATAAAACCGCGGACGACTTTATCGTAAAGTTGCCCGTTCTAAATTCGAAAAAATGAAGATCCTGATCGTCGAAGATGAGATACCTGCTCTACAAAATTTGAAAATGTGTATAGCCGGTGCGGACAATAGCATACAGATCGCGGGCACTACTAGAAGCGTCGCCGAAACCATCGCGTGGCTTCAGAATAATCCTTCGCCTGACCTGATTTTAATGGATATACAGTTGTCGGATGGCCTTTGCTTTCACATTTTCAGAGAACATGCGGTTCAATGCCCTGTGATATTTACAACTGCATATGACAAATACATGATCGATGCGTTTGAATACAACTGTATAGATTATTTGCTAAAACCTATTGACCTTAATAAACTTACCCATACGCTGCACAAGTACAAAAATCTGCAGCACTACTTCGTCAATAATTATTCCACCATTCTTGAATATTTAAACGCAAACAAAAAAAACAAATCAAGGATCATCGTAAAGAAGGGAACAGAATTTTTAAGTATCCGCCTTGATGATGTTGCTTACTTTTTCACCGAACACAAACTTGTTTTTTTGGTGGATAAGGAAAATAAAAAATACCTGTGCGAAACAAATTCGCTGAGCGATATCGAAGTGATGCTTGATAGTAAAACTTTTTTCAGGGTGAACAGGAAATATATTGTGAACGCCGACTTCATTACGAAATTTAAAAGCATCGAGAAAAGTAAGATCAGTGTCGAAATATCGCTGCCTGTGATGGAAGAATTAATTGTGAGCCAGGAGAACGCTTCAGTGTTCAAAAAATGGATCAGCGAGATTTGAGTGTGTGTTGAAGCATTACGGTCTGACGCTTCTGAAGCGTCTGACCGATACCAGGCCGATGAAAAAAAACTGTAACCAATCATACGTGCCGGAACCCCGTGGCATTCATTTCTCAAACCTCAGCTTATATTCTGACAGATACTCACTCGTATCGCCATGCGTGTCTTTAAAAAATAACCGCGCCTCTTGTCCGAGTTTCAAACATGTGTTCCTTTCTTGAACGTCAGACGCTGTATTCGTTGGCTGCAATGAAGGATACCAGATGGTGTGGCCTGGCCTGTTCAACAACATTTGTGGTGTACTCCATTTTTGCGAATTGAAACCCGCGCCGAAATCCGGATTTGTGTTGAACGATATCCAGATACTGCCGCCTTTCCACGATGGCCCTTCAGCCATTGCCATCAACATTACCCAGCAATGTAAGTACGTGTTCCAGCTCACCGAAGGCCCCCAATGAAATTTTGACGTGGGTGATGAAGCGGGTCCACCTCCATCAATTATCGGGATCTGCAAAGAAGCGATGGGGAAACCTACGCCATTAAAATCTGCGTTGAAGCCCTTACCATCCCATCGTTTTGCTTTCCCAA
Organism: Parafilimonas sp.; assembly: GCA_035631175.1. Lineage (GTDB taxonomy): Bacteria > Bacteroidota > Bacteroidia > Chitinophagales > Chitinophagaceae > Parafilimonas. The sequence continues at coordinate 7,833 of DASQJI010000025.1, read as the reverse complement.
CAGGATCATCTAAATCTTGTAAGCTAATTCTTGCTACGCTTATGCATTGTCCGCCCCATTCGGTGAGCATATTATAGTGTTCATTCGAATACGTGCCGGGATAACCATATTCACCATAAAATAGATACAGGTAATCACCACTCACAACTGCAGACGGATCTCCGACACCGCCGGCAAAAGTGACCGAAGTGTTCTGCGGTTTCAATATCATCCGCGGCTGAAGGTCTTCGATAAAAATTCCCTTGTTTTCCCAGCTTCTTCCGCCATCAGCAGATTTCATAATTCCTATCCGGCACACAGCAGCGGGCGTAGTTGCACCGGTTAGTCCTTGTGGCCAATCTTTATCAATGTAACCTTCACCGGTCGACGCATCATACGGCAAAGTGGAGGGATAATTTTCGTTGTGATACACCGCGTACAATGTTTTTCCGGTCTCATCTTTTTTGTCCTGGTAAATCGTTTCAAACCAAACTGCGCCGTGAAGACCAGCCGTGGCCGGCTTAGCATCGACAGGCATGTTCGGTTCGGTAAAATTTTCTTTTGTGCTGCTAAACGCTTCGTCAGCATTTTTTCCATTCGCAAATTTCAGATCGCGCGCATTGCCCCATAGCGGGTCTTCTCCATACTTGCCCGGAAAGATCCGGAATGTATCTCCGATCCATGCTTCAGCCATATTACAATCGACGAACGAGTTAAAAGAAAATTTTTTCGAAGGGATCAACGTTGCTTTTGGAGTGGATCCACCAAAATGATTTGCATCGAAAAAAGACGATTGAAAAATCACCACCACGAGCATGCAGCTTATAACTAACTTTATTTTCAGCATCCGTTTACTTTCAGTTATTCAAATGTAACATCACAAATGAAAACAATCCAGCAATGAAGCATGCGACTATTTTTCTTCTTTTGATTTTTATTGCCACGAAACTTTTTTCACAAGACCGTCTTACAGGAAAATCTTTTTCTACCCGCTCAGAAGTGATCGCGCAACACGGAATGGCCTGTACCAGTCATCCGTTAGCGACCATGGTTGCCATCGACATTTTAAAAAAGGGAGGTTCTGCGATCGATGCGGCGATCGGCGCCAATGCCGTACTCGGCGTGGTAGAACCTGAAATGAATGGAATAGGCGGCGATCTTTTTGCGATCGTGTATGATGCGAAAACAAGGAAATTATATGGTCTGAATGCATCCGGCCGGTCACCGTACTCGCTCACCCTGGATGAATTTAAAAAGCAGGGGCTCACGTCGATCCCCGTGTACGGCCCATTGTCGGTTTCGGTACCTGGGTGCGTCGATGGATGGTTCGAACTCAATAAGAAATTTGGAAAGATTTCCATGCAACAGATTCTTCAACCAGCGATTGATTACGCCAAAAACGGATTTCCCCTGGCAGATGAGGCAGCCTATTACTTCAACAGTTTGCAGCAAACATATTCTTCCAGCCCTGGTTTCGCTCAGCAATATTATCCTAACGGCGTTGTGCCACAACGCGGCGATATTTTCAAGAATCCGCAGCTTGCTAATACGCTTGAAAAAATTGCTGACGGCGGCCGCGATGCTTTCTACAAAGGCGATATCGCAAAGACCATCGATGCATTCATGAAAAAGAATGGCGGTTTTCTTTCTTACAAAGACCTGGCAGATCACACGTCAACATGGGTCGACCCGGTATCAACAACGTATCGCGGTTATCGTGTTTGGGAACTTCCGCCAAATGGCCAGGGTATCGCTGTTTTACAAATGCTGAATATTTTGGAAGGATTCGATTTCAGCAAAATAGCCTGGGGCAGCGCCGAGCATATCCACCTTTTTGTTGAGGCAAAAAAACTTGCTTACGAAGACCGCGCGAAATACTATGCGGATCCTGAGTTCGCAAAGATCCCGGTGGATAAACTCATTTCGAAAGAATATGCTGCGCAAAGAAGAAAACTGATCAAACCGGAACACGCATCAGATGATTTTGAAGCAGGCGATGTTGCGTTGAAAAATGGCGAGACCGTCTATCTCACCGTCGCCGATTCTGCAGGCAATATGATCTCTCTCATCCAAAGTAACTTTTCTGCATTTGGCTCCGGCATGGTGCCCGACGGTTTGGGATTTGTTCTGCAAAATCGTGGAAGGTTATTTACACTTGAAGAAGGCAGGAACAACAGCTACGCTCCACACAAAAGGCCGTTTCATACGATCATCCCTGCTTTTGTTACAAAAGATGATAAACCATACATGAGCTTCGGTGTAATGGGCGGCGGCTTTCAGCCACTCGGACAAGTGCAGGTGCTAATGAATATGATCGATTTTGGCATGAATGGACAGGAGGCAGGTGATGCACCTCGTATTGATCACCAGGGTTCTTCTGAGCCAACGGGCATTAAGAGTGCGGGCGTTGGTACGATTTACCTCGAGTCCGGCTTTTCTTTCGACACGATAAGAACGTTAACGCAGTGGGGACATAAAATCGCGTCTCGTGCCCCGGGTGATTTTGGAGGTTACCAATGCATTCGTTATGATGCTGAACATAAAGTTTACTACGGAGCATCTGACCCAAGAAAAGATGGAATGGCTGCGGGCTATTAATTTGGCACGCATTTTTATGTACTGATAGTATAAATTTTAATCATGGCAAACACAACATCAACCCGTGGCCGAAGCCAGGATCGTAAAAAAGTAGCTGGTGGACAGGATTATGAAGTGAACTATGAAGCTAAGAAAACAAATACTAGCAGTAAGGAAGTACGGAACGCAGTTAAGTCGGCAGGTAATTCACGAAGCAAAGTAGAGAGGAAATTGAAAAAATAGCAGAGGAACATTTGATTGGAAAAAAAGCCTCCCTATGAAACGAGAGGCTTTTTTATTTTTATACTGCGTGTCCAGCATATCATTTTTGATGCTTTCATTCCGCACATAACATAATCTTCACTTTCATCTCTTGCGCACCCCGCCGTTATTGCGTACTTTTGCCGGCTTAACTCAAAATTAAAAAGCCAGGAACGCAAAAGTGATTTCGTCTAGCTGACTTTCTAATTTTTACTTCTTACTTATATGGACATTAGAAATATAGCCATCATTGCGCATGTCGACCATGGGAAGACTACGCTGGTGGACAAGATCCTTCACGCAACCAAAGTATTTCGCGATAACCAGGAGACGGGCGATCTGATCATGGACAGCAATGACCTGGAGCGTGAGCGCGGTATTACCATATTTTCGAAAAACGCCGCGGTCGTGTACAAAGGCGTTAAGATAAATGTGATTGACACTCCTGGTCACTCAGATTTCGGAGGTGAAGTAGAACGCGTTTTAAAAATGGCTGACGGTGTGTTATTATTAGTCGATGCGTTTGAAGGCCCGATGCCTCAAACGAGATTTGTTTTGCAGAAAGCATTGCAGTTAAATCTGCATCCCATCGTTGTAATAAATAAAGTGGACAAACCGAACTGCCGACCGGACGAAGTGCATGATGCCATCTTCGAACTGTTTTTCAATCTTGATGCAACAGAAGAACAATTGGACTTTCCAACTTTTTATGGCAGCGGCAAACATGGTTGGTTCAACGATTCGCTGACGCAGTCAGAAGATATTACACCTTTACTCGATGGAATTTTAAAATACGTTCCTGAGCCTAAAGTGGCCGAAGGACCATTACAGATGCAGATCACTTCGCTCGATTATTCTTCTTTCCTGGGGAGGATCGCGATCGGTAAAGTTAGTCGCGGGGAAATAAAAGAGAATCAGCAGATCGCGCTCGTACAAACTGACAACAACATAAAAAAATTACGCGTAAAGGAGTTGTATGTTTTTGAGGGGATGGGTAAGAAGAAAGTGGCCGAAGTGAAGGCCGGCGATCTATGTGCAGTGGTTGGACTTGAAGATTTCAATATCGGTGATACGATCGCCGACATTGAAAACCCGGAAGCATTGCCGGTGATAAGTGTGGATGAACCCACGATGAGTATGCTGTTCAGCATCAATAACTCACCGTTTTATGGACGGGATGGAAAGTTTGTGACTTCACGGCACTTGCGTGATCGTTTGATGAAAGAAACTGAAAAAAATCTTGCTTTAAGAGTGGAGGATACGGGAGGCGCGGACAGCTTTTTAGTATATGGACGGGGAATTTTACATCTCGGGATCCTGGTTGAAACAATGCGTCGCGAAGGATATGAGCTGACCGTTGGCCAACCGAAAGTGATAGTGAGAGAAATCAACGGCAAAAAGTGTGAGCCTTTTGAAATATTAGTTGTGGATGTACCACAGGAATTCGCGAGCAAGGTGATCGACCTGGTTACCCGGCGCAAGGGTGAATTGCATGTGATGGAAACAAAAGGCGAAATGCAACACCTTGAATTTGAAATTCCTTCAAGAGGGCTGATCGGGCTGCGTTCCAACATGCTTACTAATACGGCAGGCGAGGCAGTGATGTCCCACAGGTTTATTGAATACAGGCCGTGGAAGGGGAATATTCCCGGCAGGAACAATGGCGTGTTGCTTTCAAAAAACCAGGAAAAAACAACTGCCTACTCAATCGATAAATTACAGGACCGCGGAACTTTTTTTGTTGAGCCCGGTGAAGAAGTATATACAGGGCAGATCATTGCCGAGCATATAAAACCTGGCGACCTCGTTGTGAATGCGACGGAGTTGAAAAAATTGACCAATCACCGCGCCAGCGGCAGTGACGATGCTTCCCGCATCGCGCCCAAAACATTATTGACGCTGGAAGAATGTATGGAATATATCCAGTTTGATGAATGCATCGAAGTAACACCAAACCACATTCGCATGCGTAAAGTTATCCTGGACGAAGAAGAGAGAAAGCGCCAGCAAAAAAGATTGCAGGCGGAGGAAGTCTAGGTGTGATTTATCTGTCAGACGCTTTGATGCGTCACACGCTTATTTTCGCAATTGATGGAGCAACTTACTCAACACATCAGCGAAGCACTTTCAAATCATTTCAATCAACATGTAGAAATAAAACATCACAGCCAGGTGTTCGGCGGTGACATCAATCAAAACTTTCAACTACAAACCAACATCGGCCGCTTCTTTCTCAAAGTGAACCATCATCGTTATGCCGACATGTTCGCAAAAGAATTTGCGGGATTAAAATTGTTGTATGATACACACTCGATCCGGGTTCCGCAGCCAATCTTTCACGGACGATTTCGTGAGCATATCTTCCTGCTACAAGAATTTATTGAGAAGGGGAACGCCCGCCAAAATTTCTGGGAAACGTTCGCTAACAAGTTGGCCGCTTTGCATCGAAACAGCAATGATCGATTCGGATCAGAAGATGACAATTACATCGGTTCTCTGGAACAACGAAATACATTTTGCGATACATGGCCGGAGTTTTATCGCACGCAACGCATCATGCCTTTGATGCAACGGGCATTTGACGCAAAGAAAGTCAGCAAACAAGAGCTGGCACGTGCAGAAAAATTATGTGATCGATTTGAACATTTTTTTCCGCCGGAAACGCCGTCGCTAATTGACGGCGATCTTTGGAGCGGTAACTACTTGAGCGATGAGTCGGGCGACCCGGTAATTTTCGATCCTGCTGTTTACTATGGTAACCGGGAAATGGATATTGCCATGAGTATGCTGTTCGGTGGATTCGAACAGAGTTTTTTTGATCAATATAACGATGCTTTTCCACTTGAATCAAACTGGCGTGAGAGAATACATCTTTGCCAATTATATCCGCTGCTTGTTCACCTCATTTTATTTGGCGGCCATTACTACAGCAGCGTCATGAATGTGATAACCGCCTACGCCTGACAAGTTGCGAAAAAAATTCAAACGAGCCGTCGCACGCAAAACGTATTTCAAAAAAATTATTTTATTTCGCAGCGACAAAATACCCGCTGCCCCCAAACTTCAACTGAAAACAAAACTAAAAAGTTAACACATGAAAAAACGAACCATTGTGCTCGCTGCCCTGTGCATCACCTGTTTCTCACTTTATCGGTGTAACACGCCGTCTCCAAATTCCACCGCCGGTGCGGATTCCGCGTCTTCCGGTAACGACATGTATCACGGCTATGCCAGCCAGTCGGAATGGGGCAAACACCTGGTTACCGTAGGAGCTTGCGGTGACTGTCACACTCCAAAGAAATTGGGAGCACGCGGGCCTGAAGATGATTCAAGCCTGTTGTTATCAGGACATCCTGCGCAAATGCCTGTTGCTTCAATCAGTAAAGAGGAGTTGGCAAAAGGCGTCGCCGCCACAACTGACCTTACGGGTTGGGTCGGGCCGTGGGGAACTTCATATGCTGCGAACATAACGCCTGATTCAACAGGAATTGGAGCGTGGTCAGAGCAACAATTCATTACCTGCATCAGGCAGGGACTTTTTAAAGGATTGCCAGGCTCTCGTCCCATTATGCCGCCGATGCCGGTAAACAGCTTCAGGAATTTTTCAGACGACGAGTTGAAGGCGATTTTCGCATATCTCAAAACAGTGCAACCTGTTCATAACGTTGTGCCCGACTATCAGCCACCGGCCGGTGCGCCAAAACAATAAATGCATGCAAAACTGAATGAGTATAGCCGGGTGTTGTTGCCCGGCTTTTTTTGTTGGGTGCCATTCAGCCACTGTTCGCGCACCTCCTTTTTTGAGAAGATCTTTGACAGTATCTTCCTAACTTCGCAGCCTTTTTAAAGAAATAGAAGCATTCGGTGGTTATGAGTGTGCGATACAAAGAATTTTCGCGTTTAGATCTGCCTGCGATCGAAAAAGAAATTTTGCGAAAGTGGAAAGAGGATCATGCGTTTGAAAAAAGTGTCAGCATCAGGGACGGAGCGCCTGATTTCGTTTTTTACGAAGGGCCGCCGAGCGCTAATGGCATGCCCGGTATTCATCATGTGATTTCACGCACGCTCAAAGATCTCGTTTGTCGTTATAAGACGATGCGCGGCTACCAGGTGAAACGCAAGGGCGGGTGGGATACGCATGGATTACCTATAGAGTTGGGAGTAGAGAAAGAGCTTGGTATAACCAAAGAAGATATCGGCAAAAAGATCTCGGTTGAAGAATATAATAAGAAATGCCGTGAAGCGGTGCTTCGCTACAAGGATAAGTGGGATGAACTAACCGAAAGGATAGGCTATTGGGTCGACCTGGAACATCCTTACATTACATTCCAGAATGAGTACATCGAGACACTTTGGTGGCTGCTGAAACAATTATACGAACGTGGTTTGTTATATGAAGATGTGAGTATCCAACCCTATTCGCCCGCGGCTGGTACAGGCTTGAGTTCGCATGAACTGAATCAGCCCGGCACATATAAAGATGTAAAGGATACAAGCTGCGTGGCCATGTTTGCCCTAACCCTGAAGGGGACAAAAGAACCTCATCGTTTTGCGAAGAAACTTTTAGAAAGCGCGCAGGAGGCGTGGCATGATTTCGTACTCCCGGCCGGGGGCGCAGAGGTATTTTTTCTTGCATGGACGACCACGCCGTGGACGCTTCCGTCTAATCTCGGGCTGACAGTTGGTGGAAACATCGAGTACGTGCTTGTAAAAACCTTCAATCCTTATACACATTTGCCCGTAAACTTAATTCTCGCAAAGGCTTTGGTCGGGAGGTATTTTAAAGCGGAGGGAGAGAATGCCGCGTTTGAAAATTATTCTCCAGACGCGAAAATTCTTCCGTGGAGGATCATTGCAGAATTTAGGGGAAAAGACCTGGAAGGAATTTCGTATGAGCAATTGCTTCCGTTTGAAGCCAACAAAACAGACAACCCGAATGCATTCAACGTTCTTCTCGGTGATTTTGTAACCACCGAAGACGGAACGGGCATCGTTCATACCGCGCCGGCATTCGGT
>DASQJI010000024.1:0-6547 GCA_035631175.1 Parafilimonas sp. | reverse complement strand
GCAAGACTCGAGAAAGATTATGACATCTTGTATCTCGGAACAAATGGAACATGTGCGCATGAATTTATAGTTGATCTGCGGCCATTTAAGAAAACCGCAGAGATCGAAGCTGAAGATGTAGCGAAGCGACTGATCGATTATGGCTTTCATGCTCCGACAATGAGCTTCCCGGTTCCCGGCACTATCATGATCGAGCCAACCGAGAGCGAGGATAAGGGTGAGCTTGATCGATTTTGCGAAGCATTGTTAACGATCCGCGATGAGGTCAGAAGTATTGAAGACGGGCATTCAGACAAGAAAGACAACGCGTTAAAAAATTCCCCGCATACACAAGCCGTCGTGTGCGCAGATGAATGGAATCATAATTATTCAAGAAAGGAAGCGGCATTCCCGCTGCACTATGTAGCCCTCAATAAATTCTGGCCTTCGGTAGCAAGAGTAAATAATACTTACGGTGATCGTAACCTTGTATGCACTTGCGAACCGGTGAGTGCATACGTTGGTGAAACTGTGGATGAGTAAAAAGAACCCGTTAATTTTTCGCTGAGAAATGCGGCAATAAAGCCGGCCAAAGGTTTGCAGCGCATAATGCCGCGACCTCGATATCGGTTTGTGCTTAATGTTTGGTTGAAGACACAAATACCTACACCAGGCTGCCCTGCGGTTCCCAATCTTTAACCAGCTTGTCGATCATTTCGTTTTCCCAATCGCCAAGCGCATATTGCTTCAGGCTAAATCCCTTTTGCTCATCTTTGATGACGATGTACTGCTCTTTGTCGGCGTGGGTAGTATACCAGACGGCGTTGCGTTGAAGATGCAGCGATTTTTTTTCACCGACATATTCCTTCACTTCATCCTTGTCGAGATAAGTGATCTTCAGTTTTTCATCGGGAAGTTCCCGAATGTCAGTGATGTAGATCCGTCCCCATCTCAATTTTTCGATGAGATAAAAACCGAGGAGCAGCAGACCGGCCAGGATTGTCCAGACAGATTCTGTTCCCAAATAGCCGATACTAATTACAAAGAAGACAAACAGAAGAGGGCCCACGAGCGTAGGCTTTAAGCGCTGCATGTACGTTTTTCCGTTTACATGTACGAAAATGTGGTTGCGCATAAGGAGAATTTTGAACGTTTACAATAGAAGTGTTGTTACCGTTTCATCCACATTCGCTACATCAAGCTCTAAACAAAGCTTAATGCTTCCAATAAATTTTTCAAATAGAATTCACTTCGATATGCTGAAATTGAAGTGAAAAGGTACAAAAATTAACTGTCCAAAAATGAATTTTTTCGGTGGGTGGATAAGTTGTGTTCAGCGCGAATCTGCATTTGCACGTCTCACCGCTGAATGATAACCTTACTGTTTCTGGATTCGCCTTCCGAATTTGTGGCGATCAGTATGTAGAAACCGCTTCTTATGTTGTGCGGCAGATCTTCGACCAACGTGGCGGTGAAATTCAAACCGTGTAACCCAAAGAGCTAACCATCCTCAACGAGATCTTGTCATTAGACGTATTGCTCACACACTTTATGTATAGACGATTTGCTGCAGCATTTGGATAGGCAGTTATTGCAAAGTTGCCGGAACGCGTTTGCGGATTGGCTAACAGGCCGTAAACCGCAAGCTGATTAGAAAACGTTGCCATATAGACGTTTCCGTTTGCCATGGTGGGGCACACAAACTTTGCAAATCGGCCGATGGAATCCCCGGTTGCGTTGATGTTGCTGTTCCATAATTCATGTTGTACGTCATTCGCGTCAAATGCCTGTACGATACCAGGCACTATCACATCCAATGAGTTGCCGCTGTAGGGTGCGATGCCCATACAATACCGGTGGCTTTTTGAGAATTATTTTGGAAATTGCTTGAGGAGCCGTCCCTCACCCCACGCATAGATGTATTCCTGCCCATTTTGATTTCGAAGTACACGGGGCTGCCGTGCAGGTGGTTGGGTCCTGATTGCAGCGGTAGATTGATATTCAGTTTTTGCAGCGCCTTCGAATCATTTTCGATGATATGGCCCATATCATCGTTATTGATCAGGTGCGAATATCCTCAGCGTTTTAATAAGTTCGAAGGCAACAAAGATATAGGTTACATAATGTTAAGCGCCAACGCAAAATTCGTAACAATGCCCGGAAGCGCCATCCACAAAAGCTGGGGATAAAAAACGATCAGCAGGATCAAAACTCCGATCCAAAGTAAAAAACGAATCCAGTAGTTTGAAGATGACTTGCGCGTTGCCATGCGAGTTGTTTTTGCAAAAATAGTGTTCATACAAACTGCCGAAAAATTATTTGTCAATAAAAACAATTTTTATAGCGAGCACGTCAACACCTGCAACAAAATAATTCTGCAAATGCTCATGCGTTTTTCCTGAACATTTCCTTGTACAGGTTAATCCCATCCGAAATTATTTCGAGCGCTGTTGCTTTGTCACCAAATTCTTCCACAATCACCGTCTTTTTTTCGAGGCGTTTGTATTCTTCGAAAAAATGGCGCAGCTCTTCAAAAAAATGTTTTGGCAATTCTTCAATGTTATTGTAATGATTCACAGCCGGGTCGTGGTTGGCGACGGATATCAGTTTATCATCCGCGTCGCCGCTGTCGATCATCTGCATAACGCCGATAACTTTTGCTTCCATTAGGGTAAGAGGCTGAACCGGCAAAGAAGTTAGCACAAGGATATCAAGCGGGTCTTTATCGTCGCCGTAAGTCTGCGGAATGAAGCCATAATTTATCGGGTAATGAAATGAGGAATAGATCACCCGGTCGAGTTTGAGAAGGCCGCTCTCCTTGTCAATTTCATATTTGCACCTGGAGCCCTGGGGAATTTCAATCACTGCGTTGACGATGCGCGGAGCTTTTTCTCCGTAACTCACCCCGTGCCATGGATGAAGAACTGTGATCATGTGACTGTTTTGATTTTATTTATCCGGATGATAAAAAAGAACATTTACTTTTTCAGTCGTTATAAGACCGCCTTTCTTGCTTTGTTCAAAAATTTGTTGAATCACCGGAATAAATTCTTCGATTTTGTTTTCCGTGTCTACGATCTCTACCACGATCGGCAGATCACCCGAAATTTCGATAAGCCTTGCGGTATGAATTACACTGCTCGCTCCGAAGCCCATAATTCCGCGCAATACCGTAGCACCGGCAATATTTTTTTCGCGTGCTGCTTTGATGATGCATTCGTATACAGGCATGTGGCCAATGTGATCCGCTTCGCCGGTAAACACTCGCAGCAATATGGATGTTCCGCTTAGCTCCATAGACGATTAAATAAATTTCATTGTGGCGATACCAAGAAAAACTCCCGCAATGCCGAGCAGTATACTGAAAGAAATATATAAGGCAAGGTATAGATAATCGCCTGTTCGAAGCAAGTTCATATTCTCGAATGCAAATGTGCTGAAGGTGGTGAAGCCTCCGCAAAAACCTGTGGTGAGAGCGATCCTCCATTCAGGCGTAAGTAAGCTTCCCCGTTCTCCGAGTGCATAAAATAAACCGATCAAAAAACAACCCGCAATATTCACAATAAAGGTACCCAGCGGAAATACAAATTGATCAATTCCCGCGATCCAGCTTTGTACGGCAAACCTGGCAACTCCTCCTATCCCGCTTCCTGTAAAAACTATGATTATTGTTTTCATGTGGATCAAAGATTGCCGTTAAACGTGTATTTAAAATCAACTTTCCATGCACCGTCTCTTTTAACCACTTTCACTTTACGCGCAAACTGATCGTACGAATTCTTGTAGTTAATGACATGCATGGTATCGTTTATAGTCGCGTCTTCGGTGATAATGATTGATGCCGTGGCAAACGACGTCTTCTGTTCTTTGCTCTTGGAATCATAATCTCGTTTTATTTTCAGCAGTTCGCTTTTATTTTCGTTATCGTTGATCATGTAAGCAGATGCTTTTTCGAAATCACCTTTCAGGCAGCCGTCAATAAATTCACGTCCTGCTTCCAGTGCAGTGGATGCGGCGGGATATTTATCCGCACAGCCGATGAGCAAAAAAATTATAAGGATCGTTGAAGACGCACGAAGAAGAAATTTCATTCCTTCAAAATTACTCAAAAGAAAATTTTTTTGACAAACACTTGGATTTTCGAAAAACAGTAGGTAATATTATCACTGGAAATAGACCTAAGCAGACCTGCGAAACAATAGATCAAAACTAAGACTACTTTCCGTTACCCATTGCAAAGCTCGCTTCGAGTAATCCGTCAGCATTAAGATTTTGTAAACAAGGAAAATACATGTGTGCGCCGGGGATTTCCCCGTTGAAGGGCGCGGAGCACGTGTGTAACCTTTCATCGTCTGCAGATGTTTGTATGGACTTTCGTATTAGGCCTAATCTTCCTTTACTCAGTTTGGAAAAATTTGTCAATGCCCGTTTTCGGTGCAACATTACTGGCTTTGCAGGGTCTAACTGCCACGACCTATCTTGGTTTCAAGTTTCCTGAACAGCAAGCTTAAACAGAAGAAATGCATTCGTTAAGTTCAAAACCAGCAAGGCGATTTCAATACAAACCAAAATAAATTAATATGAGTTACCAATTATTAAAAGAAGACGTACTCTTCTACCAAAGATTTTTGAAATCTGCGGGCTTCTATAACGACGAATTAGATGGCGATTGGGGGCCCAACACAAATAAGGCAGATGCCGATTTTTTGTCAACGGGTGCTTCCATCGCGGAGCAGCTCGGAAAATTTGATGCACGCAGTGAAGGAAATATAATAACCTTATTACCTAAGGCACAGATTGAGGCCCGAAAGTTTTTACAGCTGTGCAAAAATGCAGGGAAGGATGTGCGCATCATCTCCGGCACACGTACCTACAATGAGCAAAATACCATATACGCACAAGGCAGAACAACACCCGGACCTGTTGTTAGCCATGCAAGAGGTGGCCAAAGCAACCACAACTTTGGTATTGCGTGGGACATTGGAATTTTTAACAATGGAAGCTATAGCACCAATGACGAAGAGTACATTTCTCTCGCCGAAACCATATTACCTAATATAACTACACTGGAGTGGGGAGGCAACTGGCACTCCATCAAAGACAATCCACACTACCAGTTAAAAGCTGTAAGTAATGACGTGGGTGACATACGTCTTTTATTTGAAAATGGGCAGGTATACGTGTAGGAGTATTCATCAAGGAAGAACGCTGAAAATCCTTAACCCCCACAGCAGCCTGATAACAGAGTAAGTACCCGGAAGCCGAAAAGGGAATAGAATAGGCGAAAAATCTAAAATCATGGCAAGAGAAAATTATATTCTCAGCAACAATAGCAACGACGTTTCGATTGAAGTAAATGTGTCTACACCAGGTATAGCAATCACGAAAGTTTTCAAAATAACGCCAGTCGAAATTGAAGAAATCAAAAGGTCGGAGGATGGCACCGGGGATATTGAACCAACCGATATCGACAAAGCCAGCACTTTAAATAACACTCTTATTAAAATCACCGAGGACATCGACTTAAAAAATGTTGCTCAAGATTTATGGCAATCATGTTTCGACAATTTAGTAATTCAATACACCATGCGGGGCGGTATTAACGGTGCCGAAACATTTACCTGCAAGAACGAGGAAAAAAGCCAAAGTAATAATAAGCGCTTTATTGGTTGTGAGAAAAGGATCTTTTTATCAATCGCGTAAACTCGTTCTATGAAAAAGATAATACTAATTATTCTCCTCTTTACCTACTGTAAAATAATTGCCCAGAATAAAGAAGTTAAGCTGGATGATTTAAAAACTCCAAATTCACCGGGATTTCAAATCTTGGATATCTCACCGTCCAGCATTGAAAGACCAACAAACCCTAAAGAATTTGCTCTAAAGGTGTTTAATTTGACCAATAACGGCAGTGCCTTACCCAAAAATTTTGCCTTTGAAATTGCTCCCTACTGGTTTGCAAAACCACAGAATACAAATCTTTACAAATATCTCAACATAAAATATTCAGACGAATCGGGCACACACAACAATATTGCAACAGGCATCTATAATAAATTAAACCTTTCCCTTGCTTCTTCATTCAGTGATTCCATTGCAGGCAGCCTGCTTGCAAATACGAACTACATTTCTTTCGGAGTGAGAACGAATTTAATAACCCTAAGGACAAAACAACAAAACCAGGCTCTTAATACGCTGTTCGTGAACATATCAAAACGATTAGGACAATTGTCTGACGACCTGGATCAAAAAGCAAACCTTATTGACCAAAAGATTCTTTTTGAACAGGATTCGGGAAAAAGAAAAATTCTAGAAGATAGTGTACTCCTGCTTACAAGAGCACGTGCTCAATTAGTTTCAGAGGCTGCGGAAAAAGATATTCTTTATAAATCATATCTGGAAGACAGCTTACCCGAACTGAGCACGCCACTTTTTCAGCTCGACGCAGCATACGCTTACTCGGAAGCATTCCCTAATAACGAGTATGCCGACAAGCGATTTAACAGAAGCGGCTTATGGGCAACTGCAACCCTATCATCCACTCATCTGGCCTTAATTATTTTAGGCA
>DASQJI010000023.1:0-1602 GCA_035631175.1 Parafilimonas sp. | reverse complement strand
CGGTGTTTCATGGCAGATCGTGCCAACGGTATTACCAAGGCTTTTAAGTGATCCTGAAAAAGCGCCGAAGGTGATGCAAGCGTACATGAAAATGAAGAAGTTTGATATCGAGGCTTTAGAGAATGCTTAACGGAACTTAATCTGAGGCCGTGCAAGGTTGATGTATAAACGTCAACCTTGAATTTGTTTTTACGCGTCCTGAATCCCGGGTTATCGGTCAAGAAATGCAAGAACTTTATTCATCAGTGAGACACGCTTATTTGTAAATCCGTGATCGGTGTCCCACACATCGTACTCAAAAAAAGAAGTCGCGGAATTTCGAATTGCTTCGGCGATTTGTTTGTTACCCGGATGTTCATCAAGCATGATGATCTGTTTGTTCGCCAGCATCGAGGTATTGGCCACCAGGTCAAAATATGTTGGCTCTTTGATCACCGGAGTAAAAATTTCGGTGAGCGTTGAGTTTAACACAAAGTAGCCGCCATCGAGACCCGGAGTTTTTGCCGCTTCAACCATTTGTTGTTCATCATGAACATTTTTAAAGTCGCTTAATATATCCCATGTTGATAAAGCAAATCCCTTTTTTACTTGCGGCAGTTGTTCGAGCGCTTTAAGGCAAACCCATCCGCCCATACTGTGTCCGAACAATACAATATTGGAAGTGTCGATGTGTAACGAGTCCTGGTATTTATTGCAAAATGCGACAACGTTCACGACATCTTCTACGCAATTTTGAAAGCCGAATTTTCCGCCACTTCCCCACGAACCCCTATAATCGAAAAAGATCACATTCCATCCGTGCGCTCTAACAACCTGCGCGAGGTCGAGATTGCGTTCATTCCCGGGATATCCGTGCAACAGCAGGAGTGTAGGATGTTTGTCACTTCCGTTAGGTTTATAAAGTAACCCCGCAAGCAGAGCACCTTTTGACGGAATAAATAATTCTTTCGAACCCGCAGGAGAACTTTTGTCCCACTTAATATCTCTTAAAACGATCGTATCTGATTGTCCAAAAAAATAGGCGGGAATAAAAAGAGCAAATAAAAATGCTGTCGTAAATTTTTTCATGTTTGTAATTGAAAGATCTGATGGTAGGTTTTATCACAGATTTTCGCACATGCCTGCAATATAATTTAGTTCGCGCAGAGGTAACAGAGATCGCAAACGAAAGCGTGTATCAGTGTTGCATGAAAATGATCAGTGGTCATCCTTGTTATCTGTGACGATTGTTTGTCTCACAGGTTTGCACAAATATCCAGAAAGCTAATAGAGAGAGCAAAAACTTTGCTGGCCGCGCTATCTTTTTCGAAAAGAATCTTCTTATGAGTTTTCTCATAAATGAACAGGAATCTCAATAGAGCACAAGCCAGGATATTAATTTCACCGGGCAGCTGAAAGTAAAATCAACTACCTTATTATCTTAGTAACAAGCGAACCAATAAGTGAATGATGGACCTTATCCCCTTATTGTCTCAACGTTCTTTGATAATGTTTAAGAAACTTATTGTATTCCTCTTCGAAACTCACTTTCTTATGATGCTCTTGTTGATTAATTATATACCTGCAAACTTTGTCGACATCAGACTTTGACACTGAAAAAGC
>DASQJI010000022.1:0-5327 GCA_035631175.1 Parafilimonas sp. | reverse complement strand
AAAGGAACGTGTGTACCGAGCTCATTTGTCTTTCCTTTTTGACCCATCGCAATACTGTCACCAACGATTTCTGTAATCTTACCGGGCGTTCCGTTATCTCCTGTGTAAATAATGACTGTATTATTTTCTATACCCAGGCTTTTGACTTTATTTATGATCAGCCCGATTTTTTTGTCCATGTATTTTATCATAGAATAGTAATATGAGGTATCGCTTACACCATTAATCACGTTAGAATCGCTCCATGTTGAAAAATCTGAATCATCCGGAGTGGGGGAGAACGGGTAGTGAGCTAAAACCATCGGATAATATATAAAGAAAGGGACTGATTTGTTGCTGTCTAAAAAATTAAGCACAGAATCGGTAAAGATATCTTCGCCGTATTTATCGGCAGTCATGGGAGAACTAACGTAGGCGCCGTTTGTGTAGATGAGAGGATTTTTATATCTCGGCTGGTTTTCCGATTGGAAGGGATCCCAAAGACAATAATTGTCAAATCCCACTGTACGAACAGACGCATCTCCGCCGTCCAGTTGCCATTTTCCATAGCAAGCTGTCTTATAGCCTGCATCTTTCATCATGTTACCAATGGTTTTTTGGCCAGTGTCCAGTTTCCCCCAAAGGGTATAATTCCGGAAATTATATTTTCCTGTAAGCAGCATAAACCTTGATGGCGAACACAAGGGCGAAGCATGGCATTGTGTAAAGCGCATACCTTGCTGAGCGAGGCTGTCCAGATTCTGTGTTGAATAGGTTGTGCCTCCATTGCACGTAAGTGTGTTATAACCTATATCATCGGCTAATATTAAAATGATATTAGGCCGTTGAGTTTGCGCCACGGCGCATTCTGAAATCAGAGCGTCTAAGGCCAATGTAAGCGTAAGAACATACAGTGAACGGCAAAAGAATTCGGCTTTCGGAAATTGGAAAGGGAACATGAGGATATTGGTTTAAGCAGTGAGAAATGACATTCTAAAGACTTTGAGCTTTAATTCAACGAATCTTTTCTTCGATCAAATTCCATGAATCAAATCCTTTGTCTCACAAATAGCAAATCCATTATTTGTTGACGAAAGTGGTCTTCATAGCCCGGTCAAGTTTTCAACCAATGCCACATTTTTCCCGTTCAAAAAAATTTAAACCGGAAATCGCTAACCGCCATGCCACCGCATGAAGGTTAAACTTACCACGAAAGGTACAGGAGCAATAGAACGAACTTTTTCAGCAGAGACCAACACAGGAAATACTCAGAACGCACATCAGTAGGTTGCTTAAGTTCGATTCAAAATTACAGAGTAGAAGCGCCGTGTAATATTTTCGGCGCTTTATTTTATTCGAAATAACGTCATTTCTATGGCCACATCAGCCAACCATATTTTTTATCCTTTCGAAAGTATGCGCAACGGTGTTGCTCCGATCACTTTTCCCGGTTTACTTTATGCGCCCTTAATAATTTTCGAAAATTTGGTGACTGCAGTCATTCAAAAAAAATGCGATAGAAACTGAATGCTGGAACCTATAGATGTTCCCAATAGAAAGCAGCTATGTGCCTTTCAAAATTTTAAAGGTCTTGATATTTTTTCCCTGCACCACTTTTACTAAATATGTTCCCGGTACAAATTCGGCACCAAATAAAAATGTATCATGTCCGCGTCCTTCGGCCTGGTAAACCTTTCTTCCGTAAACATCCAGGATTGTTATTTTCACATTTGCGTTGTCATTGCTCTGAATCCGCAGAGTGAACGCAGTTGAGGAAGGATTCGGATATATACTCGCATTGAGTCCGGAATTATTTTTTGCCGTGACGTTTCCGCTTCTGCTTTGGTTGCTATTTACCGCAACCATCCCTCCACATCCATTCGTACCATCGTTAACCTGTATGGATTCCGATGTAAATAAACAGCCGTTGTCATCCGTTACAGTGACCACATAAGTGCCCGAAGAAACTACAAACTGGCTGTCATTCTGCGGACCAGTGAGGTTATTTGCAGAATCTGATAATGTATAATGATAGTTCCCGGTTCCTCCGGTGGCCGTGGCAATCAAACTGGTCGTGCCACCGTTGCATAAAATCGGGTTAGCACTTAAAGTAGCTGATAAGGCGGCTGGTTCAGTTAAAACAACACTGCTATCGGTAGCACAGCCGTCGTTTGAAGTAACGATGATCTTATACGTTCCGGCTGCAACGTTGTTGATGTCTTTATTTGATGAAGTAAATCCGTTCGGCCCGCTCCAGTTATACAGCAGCGGTGCAACACCCGTTGCAGAAAGTTGAATCGAACCGCCGTTGTCGCCAGAACAAAGTAAGTTAAGAGATGTTACGTTTGTGATCAAAGGAGGATTGCATGCTTTCGCTGAGATCACGTTTGAGTTAGGTGAACTCCCGTCGGCATTGGTTGCACGCACGCGATAGTAATAATTTGCGTTTCGGGTCAGTCCTGTTACGCTTTGAGCCGTATCATTAACTACAAGGTCTTCATACCCGGTTAGCAAAGAGGGGGTTATTTTATTAAAATTGATTGAGATGTCATCAAAAAAAAGAAGACCGTTTGTTTTGGTATAAGTGAACCTGAATTGAGTAAAGTCGCTGCCCAAACGCGGAGTTGACAAACTATCGTATAGCACCACCGCAGGCTGTGCCTGGATATTTGTCAGGTTGTCGATGGTTGTCCAGTTAATGCCGTTGAATCCTTCCACCAACAAATTACCTGGATTGCCGATTGAACCTTGTAACCAAAAACTCAGTTTAACCGCAGGCCCAAATAGCACCTTGGTTGTAACCTGCTGCCCCGTTTCGCGGAATTGCAGTGAAGGTGCAGCTAACCCAAATTTTTTGGTGCTGGCAACAATCCCTGAACTTATTTTCCATCCTTTGGGTGCAGTAATTCCGCTGTCGAATCCTTCGTTCAGTTTTAACAGCTTAAAGGTGCAGAATGTTTGAAGCGTGCTTACATCGAGCCTGTAGCTGGTGGCTCCGCTTAAGGTATTCCATTTTGCTATAAAGCTGCTCGTATCTATGGCTCTGCTAGCTATTGCATGAGGTGCCCCCAAATGGGTCCTGAAGATCTTTTGTTTTCCATATCCAACACCCGCAAAGTTAATCGCATATGATCTTACATAATACGTTGTACTGGCGCTTAGCCCGTGCATATTACTTTTATACCATCCAGTCCCTGCAGTCCCGGAACTGTAATTACCCGTGAGCAATGTAGGATTCGGATCGCTGCTCCACACAACGCCTGAAGAGGAAATAGTCGAGCCGCCATTTGTGTAAATAGTGTCTGTCGCAATTGACGACGAGTCAGTCGTCGCTGAAAGGTCTGTTTCTGACAACAGCGGAGTGCCCTGTGCTCTATAGCTATTGATAACGTCTATAAATTGAGCTTGTATTGAACGTTCACCATCGGTTAAAGTGCTATCTGGAATTGCATTAGTTTCCCTTGGATCGAGGGCTATATTGTAAAAGGTGCGTTTGTGCTTGTAAAAAGAGGTGTCATATAATTTGTACGTCGCATTTTGAACCCAACGCCTGTACCTGTTATCATGAGGATGTGGATCGTAATGAAAAAAAATCCAGTCTCTTGGTGTTGCGGTCTGACCTGTTAGTTGCGGGAAAAAACTGACTCCATCCAGTGGACCATATGTAGTGGGCAACGGGTTATTCGCAATACCGGCGATCGTTGGTAAGAAATCTGTAAAATCAACCAGGTTGTTGTTGACAACTCCTGCATTGACAGTACCGGGCCAGTAAACAATTAGCGGAACGTGTGTCCCATATATATTAGTCTTTCCTTTTTGACCCGTCGCAACAGTATCATCCACTATTTCTGTGACCTTTCCCGGTGTTCCGTTATCTCCTACGTAAATGATAGCTGTATTGTTTTCTATTCCCAGCGTTTTGACTTTGTTTACGATCTGACCAATTTTTTCGTCCATATATTTTATCATAGAATGGTAATAGGAGGTGTCGCTAACATTGTTGACGACGTCGGAATCGCTCCAAGTTGGGAAATCGGAATCATCAGGGGTAGGAGAGAAAGGGCTGTGGGCTAATACCATCGGATAATACACAAAAAAAGGTGTTGATTTGTTACTATCTAAAAAATTCAGTACCGAGTCAATAAAAATGTCTTCGCTATACTTGTTATGGGTTTCTTCATCTGCGATAAAGGCACCATTTGTATACAGGTGCGGACTTTTGTACCTTGGATCTCCTTCTTGCTGGAACGGGCTCCATATACAATACCTGTCGAATCCGAATGCATGGACAGAAGCATCTCCGCCGTCGAATTGCCATTTGCCATAGCACGCCGTTTTATAGCCTGCATCTTTCATCATATTTGCAATGGTTCTTTCACTTGTATCCATTTTGCCCCAGTGGGTGTAATTCCGAAAATTGTATTTGCCGGTAAGCAGCATAAACCTGGAGGGTGAGCACAAAGGAGAACCGTGGCACTGGGTGAAGCGCATACCCTGCTGAGCTAAACTATCAAGTCGCGGCGTTGAATATGAGGTTCCGCCGTTGCAAGTGAGCGTTTGATAACCTATATCATCGCCCAGTATTAAAATGATGTTAGGTCTCTGCGTTTGTGCCTCTACTCGCGTTGCAGGAAGAAAAAGAAGTAAAGCGGTAATAACGCATGGAAAATACTTGCAATAGCTCATTTTGCTAAAATGTACACGGTTACACATTGATATTGGCTTGATAGTATGCACGTTTCAATTTCGTCGACGTCCGCACAATTGATTTGAGCAGGCGTCTTCTCAAAATTTGTCAACAGTAATTTTTCACAGGTCTAACAAGTGTTCACGGCACGCGCGCGATTGTTGATCGTTGAATACTTGTTACAATCATACGCGCAGTTTTGTTGGGAACGAAAAATGAAATTCAGAGGTAAGCGATGATTTCAGTAAGCAGAAAATACACATAATTCCAGGGAGTGCCATTTTTCGGGCGATGTTTCACTCCATGATATTACACGTGAACTAAGATAAATACATTTAGCATTGAAAAGCAAGATTTATTCAGCATGTTCAAAACTTAGTTGTTCAAGAACATACAGCCGTTAGTGTATTTTTGCTGAAACTTAACGGCTATGGATTTTAAATTGACTGAAGAGCATTTGATGATTCGGCAGGCTGCACGTGACTTTGCAAACCAGGAATGTTTACCAGGGGTCATAGAGCGTGATGAAAAAATGATCTTTCCAAAAGATCAAATAATGAAACTTGGCGAACTGGGTTTTTTGGGTATGATGGTAAACCCAAAATATGGCGGCTCCGGACTCGATACGGTAAGCTATGTTATTGCGATGGAAGAAATTTCA
>DASQJI010000021.1:0-6298 GCA_035631175.1 Parafilimonas sp. | reverse complement strand
TGTTTTCTTCCGCCTTGCGGAGGCACAAGCACTTCAGTTCCTTCCAGCATCTTTAATAATCCCTGCTGCACACCCTCGCCGCTTACATCGCGTGTAATGGAAGGGTTATCTCCTTTGCGTGCGATCTTATCAATTTCATCAATGAACACAATACCTTTTTCCGCAGCCGAAACATCGTAATTACAAGCCTGTAACAAACGTGTAAGCATGCTCTCAACGTCTTCACCCACATAACCAGCCTCTGTGAAAACGGTCGCATCAACAATGGCGAATGGAACATTGAGAAGTTTGGCGATCGTTTTTGCCAGCAAGGTTTTCCCGGTGCCGGTTTCGCCCACCATGATGATGTTGCTTTTTTCTATTTCAACATCATCTGTTTGTTGCTTGCGCGTGATGCGTTTGTAATGATTGTAAACTGCGACGGATAAAATTTTCTTGGCATCTTCCTGGCCTATCACATACTGGTCGAGGTAATTTTTTATTTCTACAGGCTTGCGAATGTTGAATTTATATTGCGTAGTGCGGTTTTCATCGCGAACCTGTAATTCCTGCATGATAATTTCCTGGGCATGCTCGATACAGTTTTCGCAAATATGTCCTTCCTGGCCCGCGATAAGGATCTTTACTTCCTCACGGCTGCGCCCACAAAAGGAGCAATGCAAGTTTGTTTGTTTTGCCATATATGATAAAGGATTGCCTGAAAAAGCTAAACAAAGATAAAACTTAATAGTTTTACCGGCGGCCTTTTACAAATTTGTTATTCGGGCCCTTATAGCTTTTCAACCACGGTGTCTACGATACCATAATCAACTGCCTCTTTGGCATCCATCCAATAATCGCGGTCGAAATCTTTCAAGATCCTTTCAAACGATTTGCCCGTGTTCTGTGCAAGTATCTGGGCGCTGATCTCTTTGGTGCGCTGCATTTGTTTAGCGTGTATTTCTATGTCCGCACTTGCTGCCTGGAAATAACCACCAATGCTCGGTTGGTGGATCATCACTTCCCCGTGCGGAAAAATGAGGCGTTTGCCTTTAACACCACCGCTCAAAAGGATAGAACCCATGCTCGCAGCGAGCCCCATGCATATCGTTACTACGGGCGACTGTATCATCCGCATCGTGTCATAGATCACCATGCCGCTGGTCACGACGCCGCCCGGACTGTTGATGTAAAATTTTATTTCCTGCCCTGGTTTGTCTGCATCGAGCAGCAATAATTTACTCACGATGTCCCTCGCAGATTTATCTTCCACCGGTCCCCACAGGTAAACAGCTCTCTTCTTGAGAAAAAGCTGTTCCATTTTTTTCATGAGGTATGGAGATTGTTCCTGCTTGTCCTCCTTCGGTTGCTCCTCCTCCTCGTCATTCAATCTAAGCGGATCTATATATTTCATGTCTACCATAATTCTTAAATTTTTTTAGTAAGCTTTCAAATCCGAATTCCTAATTCCGAATTCCTACTTCCCTCCTCACTTGTTAACCTTCCTCGGGTTTGTGACCAACACTTCATCAACCACACCATAGGCTTTGCTTTCATCGGCATTCATCCAGAAGTCGCGATCACAATCCTGCTCTACCTGGGCGATGTCTTTTTCTGTGTGATGTGCGATGATGCTATACAATTCGTGTTTGATCTTCCGGATTTCTTTCGCCGTGATCTCTATATCACTTGCCTGCCCGCCGATAGAACCGAACGGTTGATGTAGCATGATACGACTATGCTTCAATGCACTTCGTTTTCCTTTCACACCGGCGCACATCAGGATCGCACCAAGGCTTGCAGCAATACCGGTGCAGATCGTTGAAACGTCAGGGCTCACGAACTGCATTGTATCGTAAATGCCAAGGCCGGCATAAACACTTCCACCGGGACTGTTGATGTACATTTGAATGTCTCTTGTTCTGTCGGTGCTGTCGAGAAACAGCAACTGCGCGGTAACGATATTTGCTACATAGTCATCAATCGGTTCGCCTAAGAAAATGATGCGGTCCATCATCAGCCGGCTGAACACATCCATGCTTGCCACATTCAACGGACGCTCTTCAATTATATAGGGTGTGAGATTGGTGACTGTATGTTGCTTATACCCTTGTAAAGTATTTGAGTTGAGACCCCTGTGCTTTACTGCATATTTTTCAAATTCCTTTCCAAAATCCATGTTCATTTATTTAGATGAAGATAAATAGAAACCTATTGCAACCAAATACCATGCAAAACAAATATCGAGACAAAAGGACAGTGAAATGTTTGAGGTTTGAGGTTTGAAGTTTGAGGTTGAGGTTGGAAATCCTAATTCCTAAATCCTAATCCGCTAATTCCTGATTCCTGGTTAACGATTATACTCACTCAGCCAATGAAACTGCCTTTCGGCCAGTTGAAAATGCCTATGGCTTCGTTTCAGTTCAAGATACAGTGAATCATTCATCTCCTTTGCCCAAAGGCGGATCGTGCTCGTGTCTGGTAAAGCATAACGCATCGTCATAATCGTGGAAGTATCGCCGGCAAATTTTTTGAACGTCATCGTGTTTTTCAGGGTGTCGGTTGTGTATGAAAAATAAGAGCGGTTGTAAACACGCCTGAACACGGTGTCTGATGTTTTGATGCTGCCTGAGCCGTTCCAGTCGAAGATCACATCCTGCCATCTCGTAGTATCAGTGGTGAAGGCCGCAAGTGTGTCGCCGTTTCTTGCAAAGACGCTCACATCGTACACGCCGGGTTTGATCGGTTTGATTTGCTGCGGATGGCTGACCTCTGAATACCAACCCCAACTTTGATAGAACGTGAGTCCAACCGCCACAATAATAAACACAGTTTTCAAAACTATACGCGTAACGCGCATCCATCTTGTCGTATAAGAAAAATCATACGTATTGCAAACAGGAGCCGGTTTATTTAAGAAAAGAAAGCATACAATTCTATCATACTCGTTCGCCAAAAGATAAAGGCACATGAGCACCAGTTGGATCGAGAATATTTTCACGGGGATGTCGTAGCTCAGGTTTAGCATCATCACGTTCGTAAAGACTGCCGTGGCGAGCAAAATGCCAAGTGTAACCGTTCTCCGATACAGAAGCAAAACGCCAACAGCAACTTCCAACCCGCCCGCGAAGATCTGGTAAGGCGCCGAATACCCGAGAAACATCCAGGATAAACGCATCGGCAAAAAATCACCGAGCGGAGTGGCGAGTTGACTCAGGTTCGGGAAAGGCATTTGCAATGCGAACAACTTAATAATGCCGTACGAAAAAGCGATCATCGCAACATAATACCGCATAAACAGGCAAAGACCGTATTTTAACGCGCGATAGTTGGTGCGCTCTGTATCGGTTAAGGTCCACGCAATGCAGCCGACAAAACCCAACCATATGAAAAGCCAGAGCTGCGCCCATGCATAAGACGTGTCGCCACTGCCATTTGGCGGCACCAACACTTTTTTCACATGAAAAATATAGTCGTTGGCGGCATTAACCGCCCAATCCATCAATTGGTAATAATACCCGGTAATGTAGCTGACGCCCGGCA
This sequence comes from Parafilimonas sp., assembly GCA_035631175.1. Classification (GTDB taxonomy): domain Bacteria; phylum Bacteroidota; class Bacteroidia; order Chitinophagales; family Chitinophagaceae; genus Parafilimonas. The sequence continues at coordinate 2,776 of DASQJI010000021.1, read as the reverse complement.
CCGTGTCGAGCCACGTCCACGGTGCCATGCAGAGAAGGAAATAGACAAATAAAAACCTGAACACGACCTTTTTCCACGATGGCCATCGTGGTTCAATCGGCGTAGTCACACTCATATAATTGGTTTATGAACGTTGCGTCAGGGTCTTAGCAACTTAAACGCATGCATCCAACTGTTCCGCAAAAAACCCGGAATGCACCAAAGGATCGCCAGCGGCTCAATCGCGCGTGCTGATTCGGCCTTACCAAAATCTTCTGTTTCCCAACCGAATTTGTCAAGGATGCCTGTCACTGTTTTCTTTGCATCATCATCATTGCCGCAAATAAACATGGTTGGTTTTCCACCCTGCAGTTTTGGTTTGTACATGAGCGCGTGACCGACAATGTTGAACGCCTTCACAAACTTAGCTCCCGGCACCACCTGCTGCAAACGTTCCATCATAGAGGTCTCGAGGGATGTCGTGTAATGCAGCACGCCGTTTACCGGCGGTGAGTCAGCAATTGGATTGGTGGTGTCGATAACGATCTTCCCATCTAAATTTTCCTTGCCCGCAAGATGAACTGCCTCTTCAGCGGCAGTTCCCTTTGTGGCCAGCACAACAATGTCACCAAATTTTGCGGTCTCATCAAAAGTGCCCACGTCGATCTTTGCTTCGTCATTGAACTGCACCACGTGTTCGTTTGATGTGTTTCGCGTGCCGAGCATTACATCGTAGCCTTCACTTTTAAATGCTTTGGCAAGGGCACGCCCTACCTGGCCGGATCCGATTATTCCAATTTTCATAATGGTTAGTGTTTTAGAAGTTTTATTATTTGTTTTTTGATATTAGTTGTCGTCTTCTGCGTTCGCGTGCTCCGCGCAAACCGTAAACATACAAACGGTGTTTTTTCATTTCAAAGTTGATTGTTTTATCTTCCAAAAAAAATTAAAATGCGCTACTTACTGATGTTCCTCACTTTATTGGTTGGCGGCCTTATGCCGGTACAGGCAGTTCTTAATACGCGGCTTGGCAGGCAGATCGGCGGGCCACTGATGGGCTCACTTATGAGTTTCACCGTTGGACTAATTTGCCTGCTTGTCCTGAACCTGGCAATAAATACATCGGCGGTAATAAATTTGAAAGTTGCTTCAACGGGGCCGTGGTATATCTGGCTCGGCGGGTTTATCGGCGCCATTTTCGTCGGCTATATCACCTGGGTAAACCAACAACAGGGAATTGCACTTACTTTTGCGCTGGCGATAAGCGGGCAAATGTTTCTCTCTTTAATGATCGACCATTACGGATTATTTGGCGCCGCTGTACGAACAATAACTTTGGAAAAGATCATCGGTGTTGGGCTGATCATTTGCGGGATCGTTTTAATTAAGAAATAGGGCGGCTACATGAGCAATCCAAACTTACATACAGAAAAGTCGGAATTGACCGTTGCAGAACGGGAGTACGAAAACAGCATCAGGCCAAAAGAGATCATTGACTTCGCAGGTCAGCAGCAAATAATAGCCAACCTCGTTATTTTTATCAAAGCGGCAAAACTGCGCGGCGAAGCTTTAGATCATATACTGTTTCATGGCCCGCCCGGTTTGGGAAAGACGACTCTAAGCAGGATCGTTGCCAACGAACTTGGCGTAAACATTCGTGAAACAAGCGGTCCGGTGATCGAAAAACCCGGCGACCTGGCTGGTCTCCTCACAAATCTTGAGACCAATGACGTTTTATTTATCGATGAGATACATCGTTTAAGCAATGTCGTCGAAGAATATTTATACGCTGCGATGGAAGATTTCAGGATCGATATTATGATCGATACCGGGCCTAACGCAAGGAGCATCCAGATAAATCTCAATCAATTCACGCTCATTGGAGCAACAACGCGAAGTGGATTATTAACGGCGCCTCTACTTTCAAGATTCGGAATAAAATCGCGATTGGAATATTACGATTCGGCAACATTGAAAAAAATAATTGAACGCAGTGCGACCATCTTAAATACAGCCATAAGCGATGACGCCGCTGGAGAGATCTCACGAAGGAGTCGTGGCACGCCACGCGTAGCAAACGGTTTATTGCGGCGTGTGAGAGATTTTGCACAGGTGTTAAACGATGGCATTATTGATCTCGGCATTACACAACATGCTTTGAAAGCCTTAAACGTGGATGAACATGGTCTCGATGACATGGACAACCGCATTCTAACTACGATCATTCAAAAATTTAAGGGAGGCCCCGTTGGTATTTCCACGATCGCCACTGCGGTGGGCGAAGAACCCGGTACTATCGAAGAAGTGTATGAGCCGTTTTTGATCCAGGAAGGATTTCTGCAGCGAACTCCAAGAGGCCGGGAGGTGACGTACAAAGCTTATGAGCACCTCGGAAAAAGACCAAACGCCGGCGGCTACGCAGGGAATTTATTTAGTTGACGTGAACGCAGCAATTAAAAACTAACCACATATTTCTTGCTGGCGGAAAAATTCTTTTATATCCTCGGCCTTAATACTATTCGCCGCTGTGTAATTACAACGCGCTGTGTTGAAGACGATTTAATTATTTTATCGGCTGATATCCCGCCTTGTTCAACGCATCATTTACAATTCGCAATTGATTTGCCTTGATTTCATTCCAGGTTGAAAGCAATTTTTTCAGTGTCATGTTTGAGCTTGTTACTGCTTCTCGCACCGCAACGGTGGGCGGCATATCAGTTTCTTCCAGAATATTGAATGCGTTTGCAAAAGCACTGTTCAAACGAGTGAGGCTTTGCGCCGTGTCGCCAACGGGCCT
>DASQJI010000020.1:0-5955 GCA_035631175.1 Parafilimonas sp. | reverse complement strand
GCCTGCGGGCGGCCGAAAAATTGTTCTGTGCTCCGCTGTTTTAAGCTCGGACAAATTTTTTGTTTTCCAAATTACAATGCTATCGGCTAAGGTGTTCGTGTAATAATAATATCCGTCATTATAAAAACTGTAAGGGTCTGCGCCTGATTTTAGCAACGGGTTCGTAAATGTTTTTTGCTGCGCAGTAACAAGAAGCGCACTTACTGTCGCAATAAATAAAAAAAGCGCACACTTCATCTGCTATTCACCTGAAGGGTTTTTTATTGGCGTATCAATAGCAACCGGGCGCGCAAAATTAGGCGTTCCATTCGCATTCCATGTAAACTTTTGCATTCTCCGATTCCGGCTATCGCCACAGCCTAAACCGCTTTGAGGGTTTGCATGATAAATGATCCATTCTCGGTGCCATCGGGCGAAACAAAAAAACCGTTATGTCCGGGCCCGAATGCGCCGCCGGCTGCGTTGGTGGTAAAAACAGGCGTCGATGATTTTGTCCAGTCGTTTTCGTTTAAAGGATCGCCGCCTGTTTTTAACGAAAGCATTCCCAAACAATAGGCATCGGTTCCACAGAAGCTCGCGGAGTAGGTGATAAAAATGTTGCCCGCAGAATTTTCTATTTCTTCCGAACCCTCATTTATGGCAAATCCGTTTTTCTCCCAATCATAAGTTGGAGAAGAAATTAAAACACGGGTGCGTCAATGGTATAAGGATTTGAAAGCTGTGCGATGTAAGTATTTTGCTGGCCGCCCAAAGCAGTACTCTATCCGGACCACAAAGATTAAGATGAGCCATTGTATTCAAACAGAGACGCGTCGATCGCCCAATTATCTGGCGGGTCACTTAATTCTCCTTTTAATTGCCAATTTACCGTAGTTGGATCTGGGGACGAATTCTCAAGCGCATAAATTCTATGTGTTTGTCATGTCCGCTGCTGTCTGCTGCAGATTGCATATCGAGCCAAACCGGGCTGCCGTTTTCAGTCTCATTAAATAACTTTATTAAATTAAATAAAAGGTTTGGACTCACTTACTCATATCGCTCTTGGTGCATGTATGGGCGAAGCTTTTGCGGGTAAAACATTGGGCAGAAAAGCAATGGTGTGGGGTATTATCGCACAAAGTATTCCCGATATAGACTTTATAGCTTCAACATGGCTTGATACACCGTCTGGGTTATTGGCGCATCGTGGCTTCACGCATTCTCTTTCATTTGCGCTGGTTGTTGCACTTATAATGGCGATGCTTGCAAATCACTGGCACCGTCCGCATAATATTTCATTCACCCGCTGGCTGTTTTTTTTTAGCGCTGCCATACTCACACACATTTTTATTGATGCGTTTAATAATTACGGTGTAGGTTGGTTTGAACCATTCTCTCATGAAAGGATTTCCTTTAATGCTATTTATGTGGCAGACCCTTTTTTTTCTGCAGCGCCCGGCATTGCATTTATTATGTTGCTGCTATTGAAACAACGCAATAAGAAAAGACAATTTTGGTGGAAGTTTGGATTGGGCATTAGCGCTATTTATCTGGTATATTGTATAGTAAATAAAACCATCATTGATTACAATGTAAAAAAACAACTTGCACAGCAGCATATACCAGATACAAAATATTTCACTACACCTGCACCGCTGCAAAACTGGTTGTGGTATGTGGTAGCTGGGAACGATACAGACTATTATGTAGGTTATCATTCTGTGTTTTCGAAAGCGAAAAAATTATCACTTCAAAGATTTCCACGGAACACTTCGTTCATTGATTCAATACACAACAGGAAAGATGTGCGCCAACTGATTCGTTTCTCACAAGATTTTTACACAATCGAAAAAAGGCAGGATACACTTATCTTCAATGATCTTCGATTCGGGCAAATCATAGGATGGCAAAACCCTCATGAAGAGTTTGCATTTCACTATTATCTCCATCCCGATATAGATAATACATTGGTTGTTCAAAGAGGACGATTTGCAAAGTGGAACTGGGACGTGGTCAAGTCATTGTGTTCTCATATCGCAGGAAACTGAACAGCTGCTTCAGATCCGTGATCACAGCGAAGGTGAAAGCAGCCGTGCAAGTTTTTCCGGGAATTGTGTGAGCAGTGATCGTTCATACCATTGCTTTGCGTTTAATTTTTTAGCATGTTTGATATCCTCTGAAAAAACCCTGCGCAATTTTTTTGCAAAAGATTCATCATAAATAACGGCGTTCACTTCAAAATTCAATTCAAAGCTCCGATGATCCATGTTCGCTGTTCCGACCATTGATAACTTGCCATCTGTTACCATTGTTTTCGCATGCACAAATCCTTTTTGATACATGTAAATTTCTACGCCCGCCTGCAGCAACGCATCGTAGTGTGATTTCGAAGCCGCGTTCACAATTCTTGAATCTGATTTTCCGGGAACAAGCAATTTTACAGTTACCCCGCCAAGTGCTGCAATCCTTAGCGCATTCGATATGCTGTCACCGGGAATAAAGTAAGGTGTGGTGATAAGAATTTCTTCCTGCGCCAGGTTAATAGCTTCCAAAATAGAAAACAATATAGAGGGTTCCCGGCTGTCTGGTCCGCTGCCGGCGATTTGAATCAAGGCTCCTTCCTTAATATGATCGCATGGAGCAAAAAATTCAGGGGAAGGCTTCAGCTTTGTGGCAGAACAAAAATTCCAGTCGGTCATAAAAAGAAATTGAAGATAATAAACGCCCGGTCCTTCAATACGAACATGGGTGTCTCTCCAGTATAACGGTTGTTTTCCATTATTGATGTATCTGTCACTTACATTGATTCCGCCAATAAAACCGGTATGCCCGTCAATCACCACTATTTTGCGATGGTTGCGGTAATTGATGCGGTTAGCAAGCAGGTAAAAGATCACTTTTGAAAATGGGTACACCTCGATTCCGGCTGTCCTCATTTTCTTTTCAATCTTTTTTTTAATAGAAGGGCTCCCGAAATCATCATAAATGAATTTAACCTGCACACCTTCTTTCGCTTTTGCGATTAATATTTCAATAACAGAACTGCCGATCTCATCCTGTTCGAAAATGTAATACTCTATGTGAATATGATGTTTGGCTGCCTTCAGGCTTTTCACAAGTTCCGGAAATTTTTCTTCGCCGTTTACAAGCAGGTCTATCTTATTGTTGCGTGTAAGGGGGCTTTGCAGATCTTTCAATAACATGGAAGCTAGTTCGGCGCTGTCATCCGGAAAATGCTTTGGATCAATGGTGCATTTATTGTACTCGGGAATTTTTTTCTTTAGTTCATTCAGCATTTTTATGTTCTCGTTCATCTTTTGCGAATACAATTTATTTTTCCAGTAATTAATGCCAAATGCCAGGTAAAAGATTATCCCAAACACAGGCAGAAAAATGCACAGGAGCAGGTAAGCGATAGTCTTTGTACTACTGTGTGTGTCGTAAAGAATTCTAATGCAAATAAAAATTAGCGCAAGACAGTAAATAATTAATATAACAAGCTTATAGTTCAATGCGTTTTTGTTAACAGGGGCAATCTATTTAAAACTGTAATACTCGCCTGCAAAAAGCATACATTAATTGAGACCGGCTTTGTCATGCGCACGAGCCCATTGGTGTAAGTTCGCCATCAGCCGGCACAAATTATATGTACGATTACGATGCAAGATTCTACACCTGCACTAACAGCAGCCAGTTATATTGCAATTACAGGATCGATGACAACAGTTATTCCATAGAAGGAAATACCACCGCGGTTTCCCCGGAGTTGTATACGAATGTCACAAGTACGACGGACACCCGTTTTAATTTATCCGATAACAACATGGGTGTCCGTTTCAACGTTTGGTTTGCATTTGATAATTATGCTAATATCTATCCCGGTGATATAACAGTAAACGGTGTGGAAGTTGAAATGGATATCTCACCCGGACAAAGTGAAATTTACTTATATAGAAACGACGTTACAGTCGGTGGTATCCGGGAAGGGTGGTTTAATATTTACTACAAGGATACTAACGGACAAAAGCATGATATCACAGGAAATTTTCGGGTAAAAATAAATTGATGCCTTTGGCATCCCAGTCTTTATTGACTCTCCATGGGTGATTAACTCGAAAGCTGTAAAAATCTTCAGCGTGGCGGACGTACGCTTCTTTATTAATATCTTCTATTAAAATCGTTCCTCGGTTTGTAGTTGCCATTGCTTTGCCTTTCCTCTGCTTTCTGCACAGATATTTTTTTCCCTTTGATCCCTATACCATGTAGAATTGCTATTGTTTCCATTGCTTCTGTTTTATCGGGCATTTCAATAAAGCCAAATCCCTTGCTTTTGCCCGTTGCCCTATCAATGACAAATCTTGCAGAAGTAACCTCACCATATAATCCAAACATGTCTTTCAGATCAACGTCATCAAAATCATTTGGAAATCCTGCAACGAATAACTTCATATAGAATATTTTGACAAAAATAAGCACCTAGACGGTCTGTTAGCTAATTAAGTTATCTCTTTGGCGGCATATTTGGATTTAAATAGGGAAGTAAGAATTTTTTGAGGTGGTGAACCTTTCATAGGCGGCAGCACTGTTTTCCTTCTTTTCCGCAAGAGCTTCAGGTCATTGTTATGCCTAAAAATTTAGGGAAACATTTTTGTTCTGCTGTACGCTGAGCATTTCCTTATTGCAAGCGCGGTAAATCGCTTGGTTTTTCCTATTGCATTTGAAGTTCTCGAGCGACGGAATTGCACCGCCGATAAATGTTACCTTCCGCAACGAAAACAGAATTCGGCGACAGTACCGGCGTGAGGAATCACAGAGTATGCTGCCGATCGAAAATTTTTTACGTAGCGGCAATTTTTACACCGAGACATTGTTACGTTATCACAGGTTAATCAAGTGCTGACTTTAAAGAAATTACCAGGCAAATAATTGTTTGACAGAAATCAGAACCTGCTCGGCCGGAATAACGACATAGTATATGAAAAAATATTCGGTATGGCTTAAAACAGCCGCTGTCTTGCAGTTCATTGCTGCAATTAGTCATGCAATCACCCTTTTTGTTACGTTACCTCCAAACAACGAAACCGAAAAGCAATTGTTTATGATGATGGACACTTACAAGTTCGATTTCGGCGCAGGTTTTCATCGAACAATGGGTCAGCTTCTATTCGCGCTGAGTGCCTGTTTTTGTCTGGTTTGTTTATTGGGAAGTTTGTTGAACTGGTATCTGCTTCGAAAAAAAGTCGGACCCGAAATTATGAAAGGAGTGGTAACCATTAACCTGCTTGTGTTCGGAATTTTGTTTGGCCTAACTGCGACGTTCGCTTTTCTAATGCCTGTTATCTTGGCGGGGTTGATCTTTATATTCTTAATTTTTTCAAGAGTTACCATGAGTAAGCCAAATAAATAATTAGTTCTGACACCCAAACTGACGCTGGCATGCTACCATAACAGCGTAGGAGGGAAAAGCAATCACTAGCAAATCTTCACTCAGCAACAGTTCCCGTTCAACGTTAATAATTTAAGCTGCAAATGTTATCTTCAACAATATGTTTTAATCAGCATTTGTCAGGCCGGACGTTCAACGAATATCCGACCTGCAGCAATACGATAACGTTCGACACCAAATTGTTCAACTTTTCGCAATCAGAAATCTTATGACCAGAAAACCAATATTGCTGATCTGTTTAATCGTTGGCTCTTTTGCTTGCAGAGCGCAGGAAAAGCCGCTAAGTGAAAATGATAAGATCCAAAATGTTGTTATTAATATGTTTCAACAGCTAGCAGATCGCGACGCGGAGAAATTAAAAATCTATTGTACTGCAGATATAATGGTTTTGGAAAATGGAAGCGTTTGGAATTTCGACACCCTGCTTCAAAAAATAAATCAGAACAAAATGATTTCAGACTTTAAACGTATTAACAGGATTGATTTTATTAAGACGGAATCTAAAGGGAGTATTTCGTGGACATCATATC
>DASQJI010000019.1:0-5261 GCA_035631175.1 Parafilimonas sp. | reverse complement strand
GCGCTCAAAAAATCTTAATACCATCTTATGGCCAATCACAATGCACCGAACGATCCAAGACGCTTCACACTGATTGCTTTTATTGCTTTTGTTGTAGTTTTTGTTTTTGTAATGATCATGATGCTTTGGCATGGTAGCTATTCGATCAACGACGATCGGAAGATCAATTATAACACCCAGGTAAACGAGCCTTAGGGGATACGTCTTGTGATACCTGCGTTTATGCCAACGCTGGAAAGCGAAATACTTCCCATGCCCACACCATTTATTGGAAGTTTGTAGTACGGCTCTATCCTTAAGCTGGTCTTATTACCGGTCTTTAGCTCATAACCTGCACTCAGGTTGAGGATGGAGAACCAGTTCTTGGAAGCATTATAGTAAGGATATGCTCCTTCGTGAGTACTGTCGTTTCTTATGTAATTGAAGTTATAATATTCTTTGTGCATCAGGTAAGAAGAAAAGCCAGCGCTCGCGAACCATGCATGATTCTTTTTTTCACCAAAATTATATCGAAGGTTCAGCGGTATCTCAAACATATGGCAATAGCCATCAACGGATGTTATTTGCGCATTATTGAAGTAAGGGATCTTGCTCTTGTCGAAATATTCGCCACTGGTATAATAATTCTTCTCAGCATAGATGAGCCCGGTTTCAATACTTAATTTTTTGAACTTGTATCCCGCGATCACGCCGGCGTTAATGCCCACCTCGCGCGCCTGCTGAAATTTGACAAAGCTTATGTCCGGCCCCAAAATAAGTCCCGCATAAAAATAATTTGATGCTGATGTGCTTTTCTTTTTTGCGAAGGTTGACGTCATTGCCTGACCCGCAGTCGTTTCCTTTTTTGAATCGTTTGATGATGCATTCCCGGCGGGAACAACGTTTTGTTGGGGAGTGACGCTGTTGTTGACACTTGCCTCTTTATCATTAACAACTTTGGCGGCGTCGTTGTCATTCTGAACCGGTTGATCTTTCGACGACGAAATGTTTGTGCCATTTTGTTGCTTTTGATCGGCTGTCGCTTGAAAGGGCTTAGGGGTTGCAGGAACAATCCCTGTTTTAAGCCTGTGCCCATCAGACCTGTTGCCTGCAACCGTATATGCGTTTTCATCAGACAACTTTTGTTCTGTTTTCGTTTCGTTGCTGTTGCCGGAAACGTCGGTCGCAGAACCTGCGTTATCGTCGTTGCTGTTTCCATGGGGTACGGACGATTTTTCACGGGTAATATTGGCAGGTTGCTGCACTTGCTGGGCTGTTTTGTGAGATGCCTGGAATTTGTTCCATTCCGTGCTTGCGAACCAGCCTGCAGGAATGAGTAACAGCCACCAAAAAATAAATCGGCGTTTTCTTTTCGGCTGAACAACGGCACGCGCAGGAGCCGTTTCTTCAATCGCAGCCCGAATAGCTTCCCAGTCGTGGGCTTTATCGGCATCGACCGAATAGTTTTCCGCGGCTCTGCGTAACAGATCATCCATATCGTCTTCCTTCACGTAAAACATAGTACATTACCATTATCATCTTTGATCAGATATTTTTGAAGAAAAGCTCTTGCCTTCGATAGATTTGATTTTGATGTGCCTACAGAAATGCCTAGCATATCTGCGATTTCCTGGTGAGAGTACCCGTCGATCACATGAAGGTTAAAAACCACGCGGTATGCGGGGCTCAATTTTCTCACTAACGCAATTAGTTCTTTATACAGCAATTGATTTTCTCCTGAATTTCCAATTCCTTTTTTTTCCCAGGCTGCCTCGGGAAGATATCCATTGCCATTACTGGCGACGAGATTTTCCCGGCCCATATAATCTATAGACGCATTGATAACAATTCTGCGCATCCAGCCCATCAGCATAGGTTCAACATGCTCATAATCTCTTATCTCGAACTTCGTAAAATTTTTAAAGATCTTCACAAACGCGTCATTCGCTGCGTGCGCGGCATTATCGAATGAATGTACGTACCGGTACGAAACACGCAGTGCATACGGCAAATAGCGGTCATAGAATATCTTCTGACACTTCGCATCATTTACCATACAACCCTGCATGATATTTAGGAGATCGTCCAATTTGCCGGCTGTGCTGATTTAATTGTATTAAATAAACTGTTGCAGCGCTAAAAGGGTTGCTTTCCAGTCGAAATTCAGGTAAGCAATTCCATTACTATCGACGTCCATTCGTCCTGTAGAGACACTGACGGCCTGTTTCGGCCGGCGCGCCGGTACCAATAGTCGGCGTTTGAAATATCGCCTTCCTTACGGTGCAGGTATGCGTGAACCCAACATCCTTTGCCATCTTCCAAATCATTTACCGCAGTGTGTGCCCTCGTCCAGTCGCCTTTCGCGTCCCACCATAATGCATCCAGGTAAATGCTCACGTTATGCGGCTCGGCGTCGTTTTCAATACTTAAGATGAATTCGTCGTAAGTCATAAAGTCAATAAAAGCCGGCGGCAAGTCCACATGAGATGCCGCTTAATAATAACAAAATGCCGGCGCTGAGTAAAAAGCCTTTTCCCCATATCCTTGAGGAAACAATAAACAAAATTAGACTTATCGCAACATCTGCAATACCACTCAGCAAACAAACTAAGCCGAAGCCAAGAGCAAAATCAGCAAATCCTTGACCACCCTCGGCCATGGTATAATACAACGCGATTAACGCAGCAATAGCAGCGTGCACCAATACGATCTTTTGAAACGGCTTCAAATCCCTCATGTGTCATTTGATCTGAGGTGTGAATGATGAAAGAGTACTCGTAAATCCGGGCGATAAAGTAACTTGCTCACCTCTGACTCTGATCTCTGATCTCTGATCTCTGATCTCTGATCTTTGATCTCTCATTCCCAATTGCTCATTTGCTCGGGGCTCATTGCTCGCAGCTCGTGGCTCATTCCTCATTTCGGACCGCCTCCGGCCTTTGCACTAAACAGCGTCCACGGATAAGACAACATATTGTTTAAATACTTTGCCTGCCACGCATATTCCGGGTGCTGCTTATAAAAGTCTGCGCCGATGAAACTCTCGCCGCACGGATGGCCCATGTGAGCCCAAAATTGCATGTTCTTAGCGAGGTCCGCCGTTGTCACCTTACTCTGTACGGCGCCCATCGGGTAGTAAGGAGCAAGGTCCCACTCTTTACAGCCTTTCGCATCTGCGTCGATATGGCCGCAGATCACACAGCGATTAGCTACGGTCTTACCCTGGGTGGCATCAACATGATCTGCTTCGATCTGCTTGCCCGTTGCCTCATCCAGTTTACCTTTCATATCAACGCAAACCAGTTGCTCCATTCGCAATTTTCTTGCATTTGGCGATGTCGTGTTGTCGGCTGCATCAAACGTTGTTTCTTCTTTGATCAATTTTGGATCACTGGCGAAATTAGAACCGATGATAGCAGTGTCTTTACTTCTCCAAACCCGGTAATCTTTTAAACCGAGTTCAAATTTTGCGACTTCATTTGTCTTCGTATCCCCAATGAGCCAGTCGTTGGCGTAGCCGCCATTATTCCCCTTTAGAAAAATGTTTATCACATCGTCGATGCTGTTGCCATATTGCGCCGCCTTTCTTGCGCGCATGAACTCAGGCGTGCCCGAAGAATCAAAACCAAGGAATTGGGTGATGGTGGTTTCGGTTATTAAAATGCCGTTATCATTTATTACAAAATCGTCACCACTATGAATAAATCCGGGCATGCAATCCATCATCATGTGATGCCCATTCGCCGGCACAATATCTGCGATCACATTCCAGTGCTGCCCGATGAGGTACTCGGTCCAGTTATTATGGCCCATTACGATCTTGCCGTCTTTTGTAAAACTGCCTGTTGCAATAAACGCACTGCAATTGCCCGGCGCTTTATTGTTACCGCTGCCCGGTTTTGCCAGGTTATCTTGTTGAGGGACGTAATAAAATGCAAGTTCCTCTAAGGCATTGTAGGCTGTGAGGTCAAGGCTGTCATACGTTTTGTTTTTGTCGTGCAGCCCGGCAACAATCCCATTGATCTCATCTTTGTATTCACGGTCAAGCTTATCCCACAAAAAATTCTTTGCTGCATCGTGGTAGAAAGACCACTCTCTATGCGTGTCATGCTGAAGGTAATAGGCAACGGCCTGGATAGAAGTATCAATATCATCTGCCAGCAAATACCCGTGCTGGTAACCAATGTCTGATGGTGACCCCTCGAGATGCACATAGATCCAGCCATTCTTATTTTCCCGGGAAGCTTTGGAAAGAACATCTTTCTTATCGCTGCCGCTCTGCTTAGTCGCCTGGTTACACGAAAGCAAGGTTAAAATGCCTGCGGCAAAAAATAATTTTTTCATAAAACAGTTTATAAAACCAAATATAATCTTTTAGAGAAGTCAAATTGGCTTAGGGGAGCATTGGACGGAGAGAAAACAGGGCTTTGAAAGTAAGATGCAAACAAGCTCTTCCCGAAAATCCTGGCGGCGAATTCACACATGTTAGCATCTTTATAACAGGCGCTCTTAAGGCTTCACGATAATTTTGTTATATGACAGTCACTGTTGCTGAAATAAATTTTGAAAGAGAAAAGAACACCAAAGCGCTCGGTTATACGGCTGGGCTTTTGGGTGCGTTGTTTCTCTTTTTTATTTTCATGAGTTGGACCCTTCCGGTTCCTCCTCCGCCTGTAGTGGATACGGGCGTAGAGGTGAACCTTGGAAACAGCGACCAGGGCCTGGGAGATATTCCCCCACAGATCCCCGGCGAGCCGTCGCAGGAGCAGCAAACAAACTTCAATCCCCCACCGACCGTTCAGGCGCAGGCAGAAACCCAGCCTGAGGTTGCGGAAAATGACGAAGCAGATGCGACTCCGATCGTTACATCACCAAAACCACAGGTGAAAAAACAGGTGGCCGTCGAAAACAACGATAATAAGAAAGTAAGCACACAAACAGTAGTAAATCCCACGCCGGCGCCGCCAAAACCGAAAGCAGTCTATGCGGGCGGGACCAGCGCAGGCAGTGGTGGGAACAACGCAGACACTTATAACAATTCGCGCAACCAGGGCATCGCCGGAGGGCACGGCGACCAGGGAAAACCGAATGGAAATCCCAATAGCGACAGTTATACCGGCAACGGTGGAACTGGGACCGCAGGGATCAGCATCACAAATGGATTGCAGGGCCGGCGTATTTCAAGCTCTGCGCATTTCCAGGATGCATACAAGTACGGGGGAAAAGTTTCCGTTGATGTTACAGTTGATGAGAACGGAAGTGTGACCAGTGCCCGCGTCAAG